>JAIOJO010000376.1 GCA_019911985.1 Sulfuricellaceae bacterium
GTCGCTCTGATTAAAGCCATGTAAAAAATCTGCATCGGGTCGCAGGTAAAGGCCGATACGTGGAAAATTTTCCGGCTTGATAAGGCTACCGGTTGCATGGTGTTCGGCCAGTTGCACCTCCAAAGAGAAACGCCGAGCCAACATAGTCTTACCTGATCCGCGCGCCCCGGTTACCAGCAGTGGCATGAAATTATTCATGTCCTGCATGATAGTCCCCGCCGGATCCACAAAGTTCCGCCAAGTCTCCTCGGCAGTAATGTAGTCGCTACGAATTAAAGCAAAGGGATTGCCGGGTTGATTCAAAGAGGCAACATCGGCAAACGGACTTGAATCCTTCTCGATAAGTCGCCGTAACTCTTTCACACCCCGAATATAATCGGTCTCTTGTTGTAACTCGTCGCCAAGTTGACACAGGATGGTTTCACGCAAGGCAATTTGAGGCACGTAAGGTAACTGTGTATTAAACCGTTTAAAACCGGGCCACTCTGACCCAATTTCTGAGATGCGCTCTTGAAGTTCGCGTGAACTTACCGGAGGTAATGGCGCACCAACCAAGATCAATCGTTTTGTCTTGTATTCTTCAACAACATTTGGGTCACCCAATATGCTCAAGGCACGGCGCGTCCCTTCAATATTCTGTCGATTTAGCCCTGTCACACAGACTATTGTCTCAGCCAACTCCAAAGTGGCGATGTAGAAGACGTCCGACAATCCGGTGCGGGCATCGATTAGCACATCGTCGAAACCGCGCCGCCGGACTTCCGCCTTGAACAGGTAGAAGAAGGCTCGACCCTGCTGTTCATAGAAGGTATCCCAGTTTAATTTGCCTAAATGCTGGGAGTAATCAGGCTTATCTACCTCGCCTGCCGGCATGAGCCACAGGCTACCAGCCTCGGCTTTCTCCGCTTGCTCGCGGCGCGGTTGCCAGCCTTCTCCGATGCGCAGGTAGCGTTCTAATTCCAGATGGTAAGCATCGTTGGCTTCATTTTCCTTTAGACGCTCCCGATAGGCCAAGTAGTCACCCAGCATTTCCACCATTCCAGGACCAGGCGAGGCCAAACGGAACAGATCGCTTTGATGCTGGCCGGGGGCTTCCAGGTCCATGTCCAGGATGAGCACCTTACGCCCTTCCCGCGCCAGCACATAAGCCAAGTTGGCCAAGGCCAGACTGCGACCGACACCACCCTTGTAGGAATAAAAAGCGATAAAGCGAGTGTCGCTCATGCTACCGCCTGGTTGGTCCGCTCGGCACCGATCCGCTCAATAAAACGGCGCGGCGAAAGCCCTCGGCGCTCGGCCCCTCCTGGTCGCAATTCCTTGCTCAACCAGGCGGCAATAGCCTGACGAGGCTCGTTTTTTTCCAACCATGTCTTGAATACAGGGGCCAGAGACTGATCTATGCGAGTGGACTCTTCATTATTCCTGATGGAAGTTCTTAAGGTTCCGAGGCCGACATCAAGTTCCTCTTCCAACTCGCCCGGTCTTTTGGCCTCTTTCTCCACACCTACCAATAGTTCAAGCATTTCCATGCGCGGGAGGCTCGGCAATCTGGATAACACACTGAACAATCGGCTCCAATCCGTCGCCGAGATAGTGGTGCAGCGATTGTAGCCCAAAAAGGCATAAACCACGGCAGCCATGGCATAGTTGGCGTCCTGAGTAGCCTCTAAGCTATCTAGGCTTGCGGCGATCTGGCGACCCCAAAACTCCGGTTTACCCATTTTGAGCACGAGCAGAGTTAGCAGCGTACCGGCAAGTTGGGCCGGTTGATCTTTCTCCGCCATTGCATCCAGCAAGAAGTTAAATAAGCTTTTCTTGCGTGGCAAGCGTGGCGGCTTAATCTCGCCCATGCCATAAATAAACCGGGCCGCCAGATAGAATGGCATCCCTTCCCTGTCGGCGACCAAGGATTTCATCGCATCGGAAAGTTCGGGCCAGAAGGCCTCCTTTTCAACATCGGACAGATCGAAAAAGGCATTCGCCAAAAGGTCATCTTCCTCGATTCCCATATTCGGGCTGGCCCCGCGCTCGCCACGCAGGATGGACAGAATTTCCTGTTTGTTCATGGCCGTAACTCCTTGGCGCAAGCATCCCAGTAATCGGCATTCAGCTTATCCACGCGCAGATCGCAATTCTGCTCAAATTTTCGATCCCAATATGCCTCAATATCGAAAATACCGGCTTGCTTACGAACAACCCACTCTCTAAGTGCTGGCCTGCCGCTTTTCAAGCTACGGGTCAATCCCCAATTCGGTTGATCAGGCACCGCATGCCAGTAAAAGGCCAAACCGCTGTCTAGCCACGTAGATTTACGTGCCTGAGGCATCTTCATTCCAAGTATGGTAATTTCAGCGCCTTCTTTCCACATGACCCCGCATAAACCCAGCGCCTGAACTAATTCGGCACAGTCAACCTGATCCGGTGGCGGTAACGCTGGGCTGCCACATGCATCAGTCCAGTCACTGATAAAAAGCACGTTTCTGTTGAGTCGAAGTATCTTGTCCAGCAAATCCTCTGGCAAGAATTTTGCGGAAAACCCCGGATTGGGAAACAGTTTTTGTTTTCTGATCACAAAGTATGCGACATCGGCAGAAAAAGGCACCTCATTCCCTAGGCCGCACTGACCGTCGTTAGCAAAAAAAGACTTCTTCAACTCCAATAACCCTTCGCAGTCCATGCCTTGCATGACTTTGGCAGCCTCAACCTGGATATGCTTGGGTGAGTGCTCATAATTTTGGTATGCGAGCGCCCCACGCAACGTTTTTCTGTCGCTCAGATCACCATGCACGAAGCTTCCCTGCCACTGATCGATGCACACAGAAATCCACCCTCAATTTTTAGCATCTATCAAGATACTGAATTACCAATAAAAATGAAATACTCAAGCCAGAAATAAACGTTCTTGCAACATTCTACTACTCCGCGCCCTTGCGCCGCGGCGCCGCTTGTTTCGCGGCCACTTCCACGGCGCGCACCTGGGCCGCCAGCTTGTCGAGGATGCCGTTGACGTATTTGTGGCCGTCGGTGCCGCCGTAGGACTTGGCCAGCTCCACCGCTTCGTTGATCACGACGCGGTAAGGCACGTCGGGCAGGTGTTGCAACTCGTAGGTGCCGAGCAGCAACAGCGCGTATTCCACCGGGCTTAACTCAGCCGCCTTGCGATCGAGCAAAGGCTCGAACAAGGCTTCCAGCTCGACGGCATGGGCGATGCTGCCGCGCAGCAATTGCCAAAAAAATTCGCCGTCGATCAGCGCGAACTCGACCTGCTCTTCCTTCAATTGCGCCCGTATGGTTTCCGCCGGGTAGCCGGTCAGGCGCCACTGGTACAGCCCTTGCAAGGCGAACTCGCGCGATTTTCGGCGGCTTTTCTTCGGCGCCTTGTTGTCCGCGCTCATAGCTGCTTCAGCAGGTTGACCATTTCCACCGCCACTTTCGCGGCTTCGGCGCCTTTTTCGGTCATGCGCTCCAGCGCCTGCTCGTCGGTGTCGGTGGTGAGCACCGCGTTGGCGATGGGGATGCCGCAATCCAAGCCGACGCGGGTGATGCCGCTGCCGGATTCGTTGGCCACCAGCTCGAAATGGTAGGTTTCGCCGCGGATTACCGCGCCCAGCGCGATCAGGGCATCGAAGCGGCCGCTCTGGGCCATTTTTTGCAGCACCAGCGGAATCTCTAGCGCGCCCGCCACCGTTGCCAGCTTGACGTCGGCCTCGGCTACGCCGAGCTTGGCCAGTCCGTCGCGGCAGCCGCCCAGCAGGCCTTCGCAAACGTCGATATTGAAGCGGCTCATCACGATGCCGATCTTCAGGCCTTTACCGTTGAGGTTTTGATCGTACTCGAAAATAGTGTCGTAGCGTGCCATCTTGGCTCCTTGTCTAAATGCTTGAATGTGGCGGCCGCAGCCGTACGGATTTATTCGGCGGCAGGCTCGACGTAACCCGCCACTTCCAGGTCGAATCCGGTCATGCTCGGCATTTTGCGCGGCACGGCCAGCAGTTTCATCTTGGTGACATTCAGGTCGCGCAGGATTTGCGCGCCTATGCCGTAGTTGCGCAAGTCCACCTTGGCCGGCGGCTTGGGCTCGGTGCGCTGGATACGCTCCAGCAACTCGGCGCCCGGCTCCGCCCGGCGCATCAGGATAATGACGCCCTTGCCCGCCTCGCTGACCGCCTGCATCGCCTGCTGCACGCTGAAAGAATGCTCGTAACTGTGAATATCGAGGAAATCCAGCGCCGACAGCGGCTCGTGCACCCGCACCAGGGTTTCCTCGTCGGCTTCGATTTCGCCTTTGACCAGCGCCAAGTGCACTTCGTTCGCGGTCTTGTCGCGATAGGCGATCAATTGGAATTCGCCGTAGGGCGTCGTCACCTTACGCTCCGCGGCGCGCTCCACCAGGCTTTCGGTTGCGCTGCGGTAGTGAATCAAGTCGGCGATGGTGCCGATTTTCAAGCCGTGTTCCCGGGCGAACTCGATCAGGTCCGGCAGGCGCGCCATGCTGCCGTCGTCCTTCATGATTTCGCAAATCACCGCCGCCGGAACCAAGCCCGCCAGCGCGGACAAGTCGCAACCCGCTTCGGTATGGCCGGCGCGCACCAGCACGCCGCCCTGCTGCGCCTTGAGGGGGAAAATATGGCCGGGCTGGACGATGTCGGTCGGCTTGGCGTCGCGCTTCACCGCCGCCTGGATGGTCTTGGCGCGGTCGGCGGCGGAAATGCCGGTGGTCACGCCTTCCGCCGCCTCGATGGAGACGGTGAAATTGGTGCCCAAAGCCAATTGGTTGGCCGATACCATCAGCGGAATATCGAGCTGGCGGCAGCGTTCTTCGGTCAGCGTCAGGCACACCAGGCCGCGGGCGAACTTGGCCATGAAATTGATCGCTTCGGGTGTAACGAACTCCGCCGCCATCAGGATGTCGCCTTCGTTTTCGCGGTCTTCCTCGTCCACCAGGACGACCATTTTCCCCGCTTTAATGTCGGCGATGATTTCTTGGGTGGAACTGATAGTCATGATGTAACTTCCTAAAGATTAAGCAGGCATTTCGCCGGCAAAACTGTTGAGCCGATCCACGTAGCGCGCCAGCAAATCGACTTCCAAATTAACTTGGGAGCCCGCCTGCAAATGCTTCAGCGTGGTCATCTCCAGCGTGTGGGGGATAAGGTTGATGGTGAATTCGTCCTGCGCCACCGAATTCACGGTGAGGCTCACGCCGTTGACCGTGATCGACCCCTTGTATGCGATATATTTGGCAATCTCGCGCGGCGCGCGTATCCGCAGCAGGAAGCATTCGCCCAGCGGGTCGAAGGCGGCGACCGAACCCACGCCGTCGACATGGCCGCTGACCAGATGGCCGCCGAGGCGGTCGGCCAGGCGCAGCGCTTTTTCCAGGTTGACTTCGGCCCCCGCTTCGGCCAAGCCCACGGTGCAATTCAGGGTTTCCCGCGAGACGTCCACCTGATAGCCGTTCGCGGTTTTCGCAATCACCGTCAGGCACACGCCGTTGGCGGCGATGCTGTCGCCCAGCGCGACGTCGCTCATATCCAATGCGGCCGCGTCTATGCTCAGGCGCACACCCTGCTCCAGCGGGTCTATCCGCGCTATCCTGCCGACGGCCTGAATAATGCCGGTAAACATGTTTTATCCTCTTAAAAAAACTATTTAAGCTAAAAATCGCCGTTCGTTGACCGCGAAAGACGCCGACCCTCTCTCCAACTC
>JAIOJO010000377.1 GCA_019911985.1 Sulfuricellaceae bacterium
ACATGGCCCATGCCAACCTCATTAACTCGCGTATCCAGGGCAGCCATCGCCATTCCTTCTGGGCCGAAATTTACGAGACGGTACTCGCCTGGTACATCGCTTTACCTACCACCATGGCCATGATCAACCCTCACAAGGGCAAATTCAACGTCACCGCCAAGGGCGGGCTGGTAGACAATAACTTCTTCGACTGGAGTATTTCGCTGCCCTACCTGACGCTAGTCGTACTCAACGTCGCCGGCTATTTCTTCGGCATTGGCCGCATCATCTGGGGGCCGACGGATGAAATCCCGACAGTGATCCTCAATCTATTCTGGACCCTGTACAACGCCATCATCGTCGGCGGCGCCATCGCCGTCGCCTCGGAAGCCAAGCAAATCAGACTTTCCCACCGGGTCAGCATAAAACTGCCGGCAGTGCTGCATTTGCCCAACGGCAAACTGGTTCAATGTTACACCGAGGACTTCTCCGACGGTGGTGTGGCTTTGGTTCCGAGCTTGATGCCCAATCTCAAGCGCGAGGACCACGTGACCATTTCAATGTGGCGTGGAGAAGAGGAATTCGCCTTCCCGGCGCGAGTCGCCTCGTTGGCGCCACCCCAATTGCGCCTGCGTTGGGAATTGCAAAGCTTGGAGCAGGAAGCCGCGCTGGTACAATGCACCTTTGCGCGTGCCGACGCCTGGGTTTCCTGGGCGGACGGACGTCAGGTCGACCGGTCGATGGCGAGCCTGCGCGAGGTGTTCTCCCTAGGCGTTACCGGCTATCGCCGCCTAGGCGAACAGGTTTTCCCGCACTTTTCACCCATGACGCGCGGCGCCAAGCGGTTTATCGCCTGGGTCGCCTGGTGGCTGCCGCGCACACCCACTTTGATGACAACAACAAAATGAAACGACTCCTGACTTCCGCCCTTGCCGCGGTCATCCTCTTCGCTCAGCCGGCATTCGCCCCAGCGCAGCCCGTTCCGGATATTTCACCGACCGAAACCTTACCAACCGAGACGCAGCGATTCCCCCTGAAACAACTCAGCGGCCAGACCGTGCTGGCCCTACGCACCGCGAACGGCAGCAACACCTTCACCTTCGGCTCCCGCGCCGACGAACTTATTACCCGCGCCGTCCTGCATATCCGCTACACTTATTCCCCCGCCCTGATCCCTGGCCAATCGCACATCAAAGTCATCCTCAACGACGAAACCGTTGGTATCATACCGATCACCAAAGAAAACGCCGGACGCACTATCTTGAGCGATATCGAAATCGACCCACGCTTTTTCACTGATTTCAACCGCCTCAAGCTGGAATTCATCGGCCATTACACCACGGAGTGCGAAGACCCGCTCCACAGCAGCCTGTGGGCCGACATCAGTGGCGCTAGCGAACTGGAAATCACGACTCGCCCGCTGGCCTTGAAAAGCGACCTGGCCATGCTGCCGGAACCATTTTTCGACAAGCGGGATTTACACCGGCTGACACTACCGTTCGTCTTCGCCGCTTCTCCCACGCGGCCGACCCTCAACGCCGCGGGCGTCGCGTCATCTTGGTTCGGCGAACTCGCCGGCTGGCGCGGCGCGCGCTTTCCCGCCTATCTCGACCAGCTTCCTCGAGGCCACGCGGTGGTATTCGCCACCAACACCGAGCGCCCGTCCTTCCTGGAAAAGCACCCCAAGGTGGAAGCCCCTACCCTCGAAGTCGTGACCAACCCGGCGGACGGCTACTCCAAGCTATTGTTGGTTCTCGGCCGCGACGGTAAAGATCTGAAGGCCGCCGCCCAAGCCTTGGCGCTCGGTAGCGACGCCCTGTCCGGGCCGTCGGCACTAATCCGCGAGGTCAAGGAGGAAACGCCGCGCCAACCTTACGACGCACCCAACTGGGTGCGCCTGGATCGGCCGATGAAATTCGGCGAACTGGTCGCCTCTCCTCAGGAATTGCAGGTTTTTGGCCATCAACCCGATTTGATCCGGGTAAACTTGAGGATCCCGCCGGACCTCTTCACTTGGCGCAGCCGCGGCGTACCGGTGGACTTAAAATACAAATACTCCCCGCCGATCCGCTCCAGCGAATCGCGGCTAACCATGAGCATCAACGACGAACTGCTGCAAGCCTTCAACCTGCGCGCCTCCGGCCAGGGCGGCGAATCCTCACGGGTACGCTTGCCCCTGCTCGACGACATCCTGCTCGGCGACAGCAAGGAAGTGCTCCTACCGGCTTTCAAACTGGGCACGCGCAACCAGCTTCAGTTCAGCTTCGCATTCACCTATTTCAAGGAAGGCAACTGCCGCGGCACCCAGGTGGAAAACGTGCGCGCCATCGTGGACGCCAACTCCACCGTGGATTTTTCCGGCTTCCCCCACTATGCAAAGATGCCCAACCTGAACTATTTCGCCACGGCTGGCTATCCGTTCACCCAATATGCCGATCTGTCGCAGACGGTGGTCGTTCTGCCCGACAAACCGACTTCCTACGACATTGAAACCATGCTCACCCTGCTGGGCCGCATGGGCGAGTCCACCGGCTATCCGGCAATCCGCGTCAAACTGGCGGGAGCCGGCGACGATGCCCTATTCAAAGATGCCGACCTGCTGGTGATTGGCACCTCTCCCCAGCAAGCGCTGTTCCAGCGCTGGAGAGACAAGCTTCCGGCCAGCCTATCCGCTACGGCGCAACGCGTCAGCCAGCCTGTCCGCGGTGCCAGCCTCCTCTATGATTGGTTCGGCTTCGGCACCGCGCCCGATCCCTCCATCTCCACCCGGGAAAAAATTGAAAGTAGCGGCTCGCTGGCCGCACTGATGGGCTTCGAATCTCCCGTCACCGACGGCCGTAGCGTGGTCGCCGTAACTGCCACCGCGCCCCAGCAGCTCCTCGTAGCGCTCAATGCTCTGGACGATTCCAGCCAGATCCGCAACATAGCCGGCAGCGTGGTATTCATCCATCCGCAGAAGGTCGAAAGCCACTTGGTCGGAAAGACCTACTCCGTCGGCCACCTGCCGATCTGGACTGCGATCTGGTTCCCACTCTCGGAGCATCCTGTACTGCTGGCCTTCCTGTCGATTCTGTCGGTGCTGGTATTCGCCTTTGCACTGTGGCGCACGCTCAAGGCCATTGCGGCTAAACGGATGCAGGGAGAGGAGTGATGCGCCGGCGCATCCTGATTCTGGTCTGGGGGCTCTTAGCGGCGGTGCTACCATCACTGGCGGCGGGCGACGAGTGCAAGGTCTGGCCGGCATGGGAAAGCTTCCGCGGGCATTTCATCAATGACAGCGGACGTGTGATTGATCCATCGAGCGGCCAAACCACATCCGAAGGGCAATCCTATGCTCTTTTTTTTGCCTTGGCCGCCAACGACCGCACCGCCTTCGACCGCATCCTGCGCTGGACGGAAGACAACCTGGCCAGCGGCGACCTGACGAGCCGTTTGCCGGCTTGGCAATGGGGCAAGCACGACGACGGCACATGGGGAGTGATTGACGACAACGCCGCCGCAGACGCCGACCTGTGGATCGCCTACACCTTGGCGGAAGCGGGAACACTGTGGAAGGTTCCGAAATACGCCTCCCTCGGCGAGTTGCTCGCCGGGCGCATCCTGCGCGAGGAAACGGCCAAACTGCCGGGTCTAGGGCAGATACTTCTGCCGGGACCACGGGGCTTCCATCCCGAAACCGATCTGTGGCGCCTGAATCCGAGCTATGTCCCGCTCCAGCTCGTCCGCCGCATGGCGGCGCTTTATCCCAAGTCCGACTGGCGGCACCTGGTACCGACCTCGGTCGATCTGATCGTCCGCTCCGCCCCGCTCGGCTTCGCACCGGAGTGGATTGCCTACAAGACCGACGGTGGCTTCCAAGTCGACCATGCATCCCAGGGTGTAGGC
>JAIOJO010000378.1 GCA_019911985.1 Sulfuricellaceae bacterium
TACAACCGGAAACGGCGTCATTCGACCCTCGGCTACAGGTCGCCGACCCAGTTCCTGAAGGACTGGATCAACACTCAGCATGATGAAAAACGGGTAGCATGAAACCCACTCGTTGGAAGACGAAAAACCGGGGGAACCTCAATGTGACATGTAACATTGCAGCAACGCATTGTAGTTGAGCAGATTCTTCGATCTGTCATGCTCAACCCGATATGTCCCCTTAGCCATGACTTCCATCCGACTGATCAATGATTGTAGAACTACAAACGCGACATCAGTTGTCACTCCAGGAGTGGCAATAGCCGCAAGGCATTCGGGCGATGCATATGCCAGCGGGCCCAGCGCTTCAGGTAGTTCCTTCCACCTCACATTGCGAACGGTTAATACTAGATTACTGATGGCCTCCTGAGTCTTGTTCTTTATCGCTCGCTGAAAAGCGGCCATCAGGGCATCGAAACCCACATTACCCAATAGGGTCAGTCCGATACGATAGAGCAACGAGGCCAATGAATAATTTTGCCCATCTTCGTAAAAGTCCAAACCCCGCTCATAGTAAAAAGGCTCCACGGCGTAATCCATGAACATCAGCATCAGCAGGAAGCGTTTGTCACAAATGTATGTGACGCATTTGTTCTGAGCCAGAGCGTCTCTCTGCAAATTGAGCAGGCGATCGCGATTAGCTGGCCGACGCGCCAGAGCTCGATATTTGAGTTCAGACGCCTGCAGGTTTGGGAAATGTTCCCTAATCAGCCGAGCTGCCTCTTCGTCCGTTATTGATATAGCAGTAGCCCCTTGGAATCGCTGCTCCGAGTTCAGCAGGTCGAAACCTGTATAGCCACTTTCATCAATGGAAAAGCGTTCCATGTGCTTACCAATTCGTGCAAAGGTTAGCGGGGTTAAATATCCGCTCCTGGCAGGGAGTGCCTAATTCGGTAATGTTGTCATTTTTTGCGGTCATTGGTAATAAAATCTTTTTCTCAATGGCTGCTATGCGGCGTTGGAGTATCTTTTCCGCGATCGAGGTTCAGGCCGAGCGGCCAGTGACGATCTCCTTGAAGCGGCCGATGCGGCTGTAGGGGATGATCCGTGGATTGGTAGTCGCAATAGGAAAGCGGCTGACAACCGCATGCCTGATATCGGC
The DNA here is from genome assembly GCA_019911985.1 of Sulfuricellaceae bacterium. Classification (GTDB taxonomy): domain Bacteria; phylum Pseudomonadota; class Gammaproteobacteria; order Burkholderiales; family UBA9220; genus JAIOJO01. Next base: position 1,142 of record JAIOJO010000378.1, read on the forward strand.
GAGGCCGAGCCTGTCTTTCAGCAATTGCTCGCGCCCCTCTTCCTTGGCCAGCGCTTGGGCATAATAGCGGTCAAGTTGGCGGTTGTAGCGGGCGAAGCGCGTTGCGTTGCTCTCGATACGGCTGAGATCGACAAGGTTATTTTTGCATTGCACGTTGTAGATGACCCGGCCAAGTACCGCGACTACGTCGAATTCCTTGCGGTTGATCCGCTTGACATCCGTTACGGTGAAGCCCTGTTGGGAGAGTGCAATTTTAACACTGTCCTCGAGAAGGAAGCCGGATCGAATCTGGAAGCGGCGAATGCGATTCAGGCAGATGCTCTTCCAGTGATATAGGAAACGGCTAAGCAGCGTCACGGTTGATACGTGAGAACCTCCCAGGTCTATGTCTACACAAACAAAAACGGCCTAGAGCAATAAACTCTAAGCCGTTCTTTTTTCTGGTGCTGATGAGGTGAATCGAACACCCGACCTACTGATTACGAATCAGTTGCTCTACCGACTGAGCTACATCAGCGAAAGCGCGGATTATACCGACAGGCGCGGGGCAGAGCAATCAAGACGACTGGGGGCGAGTGCGGACGATAATATCGACACCATCGACCACCATGCCCTCGGGCAGCGCGGGCAATCCGGTAACATCGAGCCCAGGGGCCATGATATCGCTCAGATG
>JAIOJO010000379.1 GCA_019911985.1 Sulfuricellaceae bacterium
ATATAAAATCCTTGCCCTTATTTGGTGTCCGCTTGTTCGGCTAAGTTCTGCCACTGAGCCAGGCAATCCAGTCCGCAAAAGTGTTGCACATACTCAGCGTTTTCAAGACTTTTTGCCGCCGAAAGCGGTATCTCGGCGAGGCAAAGAACGCAAGACACGACTTCGCATCTCTCCTCGTCGGCACAGGCGGCTATTTTCGCCCCTGCAGGGCTTACGCTTGGCGTGTTCATCGGTTATCCTTTCTTCAATTAATTAAGGCCACCAATAATTGTACTATAGACAACGGCAACGAATCATGGTTCAACTCACCACCCGGCACCACCCGGCGCGCTCTCAAGCGAGCGGACTTTACCCCAGTACCGCCATTCGTATGATTGAACGGCAAGCCGTAGATAATGGACATCATGATCTGATGGAACGCGCGGGTCAATCAGCAGCCCGCTTAGCGTGTGATTTAGCAACGGGCGGCGGCCCCATACTGGTACTGGCTGGCCCCGGCAACAACGGCGGCGATGCGATCGTAGCGGCCCGTCACCTAAAAGCGGGCTGGTTTGCCGTAACCCTTGTATTTCCGGGAAATCCCGCATTTTTATCTGCCGAGGCCCGCCACGCCCTAGATGACTGGCTGGCGGAGGGCGGGAAGATCATAGCGGAGATACCGCCAGGAGTTGACTGGGAACTGATTGTCGACGGGCTTTTCGGCATAGGCTTGGAACGGGATTTAACGGGCGCCTATGCCGAGATGGTTACCCGAGTCAACGAAATGGCATGCCCAGTGCTATCTCTAGACGTTCCCAGCGGTCTTTGCAGCGACACGGGGAGGATTCGCGGCGTGGCGGTCCGCGCCAGCCATACGCTGTCATTTATCGCCCTGAAGCCGGGACTCTTGACTCATAGCGGGGTTGATTTTTGCGGCTCGCTTCATCTCGATACCCTAGGACTAGACGCGCTGATACCAAGGCAAGCACCTGGACAAGCTCTATCTCAAGCTATGGTCGAGCACATCATGCCGCCTCGGCCAAAAGATAGCCACAAGGGCTTGTTCGGCAGCCTAGGCATAGTTGGCGGCAGCGAATCGATGATCGGAGCAGCGTTATTAGCCGGACGTGCCGCTCTAAAAGGTGGAGCGGGGAAAGTTTTTCTTGGGCTGCTGGGCAAGGAGGCGCCCAAAATCGATGCAGTCCAACCCGAACTCATGTTGCTACCACCGCAGCAACTAATATTCGACATGCGGCTAAGCTGCTTAGCTGTCGGCCCCGGCCTGGGTACCTCAGAGGAAGCACGCCAACTCTTGATTGCGGCTCTAGATCGGCCGATTACGCTCGTGCTGGATGCCGATGCGCTCCGGCTCTTGGGCGAGGACAGCCACCTGCAAAAACAGCTCCTACAACGCACGGCCCCCACCTTGCTTACCCCTCACCCCCTCGAAGCTGCGCGCCTGCTTGGGATAGGCTGCGATGAAGTTCAAAACGACCGCGTGGCGGCGACTAAACATTTGGCAACGCGTTTCCATGCCGGGGTTGTGCTCAAGGGAGCGGGGAGCATTTGCATGCAAACGGACGGCAGCTACTTCATCAACACGTCAGGCAATCCCGGCATGGGTAGCGCAGGCATGGGAGATGTGCTGACAGGCCTAATCGGCGCTTTTATTGCTCAAGGAATACCGCCTGCCCAGGCTATGATTCTGGCCGTGTACTTGCATGGAGCAGCGGCAGATGAGTTAGTGGAAACTGGAGTCGGGCCGATCGGTTTGGCGGCATCGGAAATAATCGATAGAACTAGGCTAATCCTTAACCGCTGGCTCTATAACCAAAAACGCGAGCGGCGCTAAACGCCTATTTGTTCAAGTAATGCCAAAGTGCAAGCCCTGTCGTCTTCGGCAAGTCGAAAAAATTGCAGAAGACGACTGACGGGAGTGTAACGAGACCCCGCCATGTCCCCAAACTCTTAGGCTCGAAGCGGAAATCTTACTTGCGCAGACCCAGCATGCGATCGACTTCAGCCTCAGCGGCCAGCCAGTCGTGCCAAGCGTATCCACCTTCGAAGTTCCGTTTTTCGGCCATGAAATAGGCGGCTTCGGCAATCATAAAAGCACGTTGCTCGGAACTCACAGCGCCCGTCCTTTTTTGCGCTGGGGGAGACTTCTTGGCGGCGGCGGGTTTAGCAACAGTTGCACTTTTGGCTACAGGCGATTTTTTTGCCGCCGAGGAGGTTTTAGCGGCAGTCGTTTTAGCAGCGGGTTTAGCCGCCGT
>JAIOJO010000380.1 GCA_019911985.1 Sulfuricellaceae bacterium
GGCGCCGGGCGGTGTCGCTCGACGCTTGTGTGGAATGACCACACCGCGCGTCTCGCTTCGTGCCCGGCATCCCGCAAAACCCCGTCGCGACCCCGTGCGACTTAATCAGAGGCTCCTTAAATCATCCCGAACCGAGTAGGCCTAGGTTTCAAGCAGGCTTTAAATACCTTGCGGCGAAGTAAAGAAACGTTGACCCATTTCCTCTAGGCCCAAGGTGTTCAGCAATTCATTGAGACGCTCAGCGGAACGCTTGCGCGGCAGGTTTTTATAACTGGCGATAATGAGTTCGTTTTTCATCGAATGTTCCCATCCGACCAACTCGGTCACGCTGACCTGATAGCCGTGCGCCTCAAGCTGAAGGCAACGCAGCACATTGGTCACATGGCTGCCGAATTCGCGGGTATGCAAGGGGTGGCGCCACAGCTCGGTCAAGGTGCTTAGTGCCAAAGCTTTGGCCTTATTTTTCTTGAGCACCGCCGCGACTTCGGCTTGGCAACAAGGTACCAATACGATGAATTTGGCCTGCTTCCGCAAGGCAAAATGAATGGCATCGTCGGTAGCCGTATTGCAAGCGTGGAGAGCCGTAACCACGTCGATTTTTTCCGGCAAGAGCTTGGACTCGATGGACTCGGCCACCGATAAATTGAGAAAGGACATGCCGGAAAAATTCAACCTCATCGCCAGCAACTGGGATTTCGCAACCAGCTCCTCGCGCGTTTCTATGCCGTAAACATGCGAGGCATTGCCCAGGGCCTTGAAAAACAGGTCGTACAGGATAAAGCCCAGATATGATTTTCCTGCCCCATGGTCGACCAAATGAACTTCGGGATGATCGTGCAAGATTTCATTCAGGAGCGGTTCGATAAATTGGTAAAGGTGATAAACCTGCTTGAGTTTACGCCGGCTGTCCTGATTCATTTTCCCGTCACGGGTGAGAATATGAAGCTCTTTCAGAAGCTCAACGGATTGATTGGGTTTTATTTCGTGCATATCGTGCTCCTACCGCGCTTTTTCAAAACGCCGCCGGAATAGATAAAACCCCAAGCGCACAGACGTCAGGCACGATGTATATCCACAGTGGGAAGGGAAAGCAACTAAGCCACCTACGCAAGGCCGCTCACTAAGAAATGATGGGGTGGATGATGGGGCTCGAACCCACGACAACCGGAATCACAATCCGGGACTCTACCGACTGAGCTACATCCACCGCTGAAAACATACCGGGCAACGGCAGTAATCTGGCGTGCCCGACAGGAATCGAACCTGTAACCCCCAGCTTAGAAGGCTGGTGCTCTATCCGGTTGAGCTACGGGCACAAGTCAACCTGAAATCCTGGTCGGGGTGGAGAGATTCGAACTCCCGACATCCTGGTCCCAAACCAGGCGCGCTACCAGGCTACGCTACACCCCGAAGCGGCAGGAATATACGCGCCGCGATGAAAAAGGTCAACGAAAATCTTGAGCAGGCAGCGCTAAAAGTGAGAAGATAGCGCTTTATCTTCGGCCGACCCCAAACCATGCCCGCAAATATCATCGACGGAAAAGCTTTTGCCGACGCTCTCCTGCAGAAACTCAAAAAACGTGTCGACAGCCGGGTGGAATCCGGGCTGCGGCGTCCGGGCCTCGCCGTTATTTTGATCGGCGACGACCCTGCTTCCTCGGTTTATGTACGCAACAAACGGCGCGCCTGCGAAACAACCGGTTACCATTCCATCTCCCACGACTTGCCGAGCACGATCTCGCAAATGGCCTTGCTGGAACTGATCGACAATCTGAACGCCGATCCCGATATCGACGGCATTCTGGTTCAAATGCCGGTGCCAGCCCATATCGACCCGGAAGCCATCGTGGAACGCATTCATCCAGACAAGGACGTAGACGGCTTCCACCCTTATAACATAGGACGTCTCGCCTTGAGGATTCCGGTCCTGCGTCCCTGCACGCCTCACGGCATCATGATGCTGCTGCGCAGTACGGGCATAGAATTGAAGGGCAAGAATGCGGTGATCGTCGGAGCATCCAACACGGTCGGGCGCCCGATGGGGCTGGAACTGCTGTTGGCGGGGTGTACGGTAACAACCACGCACCGGTTTACTCGCGATCTGGAGTCTTTCGTCCGTGCGGCAGAAATCCTTGTAGTCGCAGTCGGTAAACCGGGGCTGGTCAAGGGCGAATGGGTTCGCGACGGCGCTATCGTAATCGATGTTGGAATCAACCGCCTGGATAGCGGAAAGCTCTGCGGCGACGTCGAATTTGCCGCCGCCTCGGAGCGGGCCGCCTGGATTACACCCGTACCGGGCGGCGTTGGGCCGATGACCGTCGCCACGCTGCTGGAGAACACCTTGAACGCCGCGGAGGTCCACGAAAAGAACCCGCCCTTCCCTTCTGACATGCTAGGGCTTTAGGCAGGCTTGGTCGTTTCGCCATGCCAACGGCGGAGCAATTCCATATCCACACAGGATTTGCCATAGCTATTGCCATGGATCGGGTTAAACACTTGCCGAGGCTCGCCTAAGCCATCGAGCACGGCCAGAGCCCCGCTAAAGTCATCGTTGGCGGTATAGGCGTTAACCGTTATCACGGTAGGAATTGCCGCACCCAGACTGGCTCGAATGCCATTGTACGAATCCTCAAAAGCCAAACATTGGCGCGGGTCCAAGCCCAGCTTTTCCAGAGTCCAGCTATAAATATCCGGCGCCGGCTTCTTAGCGGGCACGATGTCGCCGGCGGCGATAATCTCGAACCAGCTTTCGGCATCCGCGGCCAGGGCGTTGCGCAACAGGGCTATCACGTTATCCGGCGTAGTCGTTGTGGCTATCGCCAAACGCAGGCCTTGTTTTCGCGCCTCTTCGAGCAGTCGCTTGACTCCCGGCCGGAGGGGAATAGCGCCCCGATCCAGCATACCGACATAATGGCGTGTTTTTGCTTTATGCAGTTCGCCCACTAGCGTGTCGAAGTCGGCCGGCTTGCTGTACCCCGTCAGAAAATGATCGACAAAATAACGAATACGCTCCTTGCCGCCGGTTACCTTCAACAACTTAGCGTATAAATCGGCATCCCACTCCCAAGCCAGCCCAAATTCGCGAAAAGCCGAATTAAAAGCCGGGCGGTGGCCGTCTCGCTCGGTGTCGGCTAGGGTGCCATCGACATCAAATATTAAAGCCTGCAAATCCATTTGCTTACCAATCACTAGTTGCGGTTAAAAAAAAATTCTGCTATTAAAGCGGTTTTGCCCGAAAATACGGACCAATAAATCTATGCCAGCAGAACTTCACAAACAGTTTACTCCCTACGTCCTGAAAAAAGACGAGGAGTACATGAACACAAATCAACTGGCACATTTTCGTAAAATTCTCGAAAATTGGAAAGCGGAACTGAGTCTGGATATAGATCGAACTGTCCATGCAATGCAAGACGAAGCTACGCTCTTTGCCGATCCCAACGACCGCGCCAGCCAAGAATCCGATATGACTCTGGAATTGCGCAATCGCGACCGCGAGCGCAAATTGATCAAAAAGATCGACGAAACAATAGCAAAAATCGATTCCGAAGATTATGGCTACTGCAATGCCTGCGGCATTGAAATCGGCCTGAAGCGCCTTGAAGCTCGACCGACCGCTACCCTCTGCATAGACTGCAAAACTTTGGACGAGTTGCGCGAAAAACAAGTCGCCAAGTAATTTTTTCCCGCAATTCATTTTATGAACGCGCCTGTTCCAGCCCACAATTCCGCGGACTTCGACCGCCTATTCAATGGCCTGCTCTACAGCCTGATGTCGTGGCAGCAATTGACCGATTTTTGGCCCAAGATCGACACAGCGTCGGGCTGGTATCTTTATGCTGTAGGCCAAGCCCTTCCAGAAGCCCCTGCAAATAATAGCCAAGTCGGCAAGTTCATCAAGGAACTCGATGCGCTGTTACGCCAAGAACACCGGGAGAGTTATTGCGGCATTGTTTACGCAGACGATCTGGACAACCCGAACCTAGTAAAAATATACGACCCGAATCATCTTGGATCGGCTTGCGGATCGAGCAAAACCGTAGCGGTTCCAGGCTGGATCATGAGCCGGATGCCGCCCCGCGAACTGGCGCCGGCCTGGATCGTACCGGCTAACCGCAAGCGCTGGTGGCATGCCTTAACGAACCCCGCCTCCACCTAACTCAGGCGAACAGCTAATCCGTTTCGCCGCTGACTAAGCAATGTTGCTCCAGCAAGACTTCCACGCCACATTCCGGCGTAATCGCGGCAATCGGCAGTGCCACACCATCGCGCCAACGTGCCACAGCGTCGTGTTTTGCCCTTCCCGTTACCAGAACAGTAACTTGACGCGACCGGCTCAGGCGCCAAGCGCTTAGGCTAACGCGATCCGGCGGCGGCTTGGGCGCGCCATGAACGGCCAACACGGCATCGGTTTGCGAACCGGCACCCCAATCATGATTCGGAAACAAACTGGCTGTGTGTCCGTCCTCGCCCAGCCCCAATAGCACCAAGTCGAACAGGTCGACCTCGGCTAGACGATTAGCATAGGCTTTCGCGGCCTGCTCCGCCCCCATTTCGGCCGGAATGACGAAAATCTGCGTTTCGGGGATGGCAACGTAATCCAGCAAGGCCGTTTCCGCCATCAAGCTGTTGCGCTCAGGATGATCGGGAGGTAAACAGCGTTCATCACCGAAATAGACATACCACGACGACCAGCTCGTATCGGCCTCGCGCAATAATTGATACACCGTGCGCGGGGTTGAACCACCCGCCAGCACGATATGAAATTCGCCGCGCTCCGCGATTGCGCGATTGGCACTGCGAACGATAGAAATCACAGCATGTTGCTGCACCTCGCGGGCACTCGAATAGACATGCCAGTGGCAGGTTTGATGCTGCATCTCCATTTCGATCGAGTCTCCGAATAAAGCCGCGGCGAGTTCGCAGACCGCCGGAACCCGCCGAGGACGAACGCGAAATAATTTTCGCGCTCTACAACTCGTTTCGCCACTCCTGGTCTTCGCTATCGAACAAACGATTGGACTCGTGCAAGCCCCAGGTCCCCGCTGGATAGGTATGGATGAACTCTCGTTCCTGCTCCCAATATTTCAGTATAGGATCAACCACACGCCACGACCACTCCACTTCGTCAAAACGGATAAACAGGGTGCGGTCACCCTCGATCACATCCAGCAGCAAGTTCTCGTAGGCATCCAGCGGCGCCTCGTCGGTTTTTCGATAGGACGCGTTGAGTTGAATGACCCGCGTATCCATCCCCAAGCCCGGCTTCTTGACATGAATCTCCATGTGCATGCTCTCGGAAGGCTGAATCGAGAGGATCACCCAATTCGGCTCGATGGTTTCCACGGGGGTCTCGCGGAACAGTTGTTGCGGCGGATGGCGAAAGCGAATGGCGATCATCGACATCTGATTGGGCATACGCTTGCCGGTGCGTAAGTAGAACGGCACGCCGCGCCAGCGCCAGTTGTCGATGTAAAACTTGGCGGCGACAAAGGTTTCGGTCACGGAATTCTTCTCCACGCCCGGCTCGTCCTGGTAGCCTGCAACCGGATTTCCGCCGATGTGACCCGCGCCGTACTGGGCGCGGAACGCGTGGGCGTGCACCGCCCGGCGAGGGATCGGCCTGATCGAGCGCAGCACTTTGACTTTTTCATCGCGTAGCGCATCGGCCTCCAAAGCGGGCGGCGGCTCCATCGCCACCACGGTCAACAACTGCATCAGGTGGTTCTGCAGCATGTCGCGCAAGGCACCGGCGCGGTCGTAATAATCCGCTCGCTTGTCTATCCCGACTTCCTCGGCCACGGTGATTTGCACGTGATCGATGTAATTCCGGTTCCACAACGGCTCTATCAGTGTGTTGGCAAAGCGGAATACCAATAGATTCTGCACCGTTTCCTTGCCTAGGTAATGGTCGATGCGAAAGACCTGATCCTCGTCGAAATGCCGGTGCAGCAACTCGTTGAGCAAGGTGGCGCTCTCGATATCCTCACCGAAGGGCTTTTCCACCACGATGCGGTGCAGGCCGCGCGGCTTGTTGAGGCCGACTTCGGCCAGGTTCTTGATGACGGAAGGAAAATCGGTCGGCTTGATCGCCAAATAAAAAACGATGTTGGAGCAGCTTCCGGCCTTGGGTTTGCTGATTTCCTGGTACAAAGTGCGGTAGGCATCCAGATCGTGCAACTCCCCGCGCACGTAGCTAAAACGCCGCGCGAAAATGTCGAACACCTCGGGATCGAATTTCTCCCCCAGCTTTTGGCCGAGCACTTCCCGCATATGCTTGCGCCAGGTTTCGTCATCCCACTCGCGACGCGCGAACGCGACGAAGCTCATATCCTCGGGCAGGCGCTTGGCCAACTCCAGGTGGTAGAGTGCGGGCAACAGCTTGATCGTGGCCAAGTTCCCGGTTGCGCCGAAAATGACAATATTGCAGGGATATTGAATGGATTCTGAGTTCATGATTCACCACCTTCCTTGACCGCATGTCCGCCGAAGCCTTTGCGCATCATGGCCAACAGCTTTGCCGGATAATCGTTCTTGCCCTGGCTGGCAAAGCGCATCATCAAGGCCAGCGACATCACCGGAGCCGGAATGCCTTGTTCCACGGCTTCCAGCGCGGTCCAGCGCCCCTCACCCGAATCGGAAACGAAGGGCTCGATGGAATCCAATTGCTGGTCTCCCTGCAAGAACTCAGCCGCCAAGTCGAGCAACCAGGAACGCACCACGCTGCCGTGACGCCACATCTCGGTAATCGCCGCCAAATCCAGGCTGAACTCCTCCTTGCCCTTCATCAGCGCCAGCCCCTCGGCATAGGCCTGCATCATGCCGTACTCGATACCGTTATGGATCATCTTGACAAAGTGTCCCGAGCCCACTGGCCCGCAATGCAGCCAACCCTTCTCCTCGCCCGGAGCCAGCACTTTGATAAAGCGCTCGATGCGGGCAACAGCGCTCTTTTCGCCGCCGACCATCAGCGCATAGCCGTTCGCCAAGCCCCATACCCCGCCCGAGACACCGGCATCGACATAGGCCACGCCGTGCTTGGCCGCCGTTTCCGCCTGACTCTGCGACTCTTTATAAAAAGCGTTGGCACCGTTGATCAGCACATCGCCTTTGCCGAGCAAGGGCAGCAATTGCCGCATCGCCTCCTCGGTGGCATTTCCGGCTGGCAACATCAGCCAGATCACTCGCGGCGCGGCCAACTGCGCCACCAAGTGCGCATAATCGCGGCAGGCGGTCAGGCCGGTTTCCTCGGCCAGCTTTTGCGTAACCTCGAAGCTGCGGTTCAAGGCGGCCACGCGGATGCCGCCGCGACTCAAGCGCCGAGCCATATTGCCACCCATCCGCCCCAATCCAACCATTGCAATTTCAGCCATCGCGACATCTCTACTTTCCATTGCCCAACCTCCGCTCTGTTATAATCCGCTGCAAGGGCCGGCTAAGGCCGCTGCCATCGTGTCCACATTACCGAACTTAGATTACAAGAACAATGCAAAACGATAGAAATGCACGTTTTTTAATAGGCGCCTGCCTGTGAACACCTTAGCCCTTCCAGCAAAACTTTCCGTCCTTTTTGTTACCTCGGAAATTTACCCCTTGGTCAAAACTGGCGGCTTGGCCGATGTCAGCGCCGCCTTGCCCGCTGCCTTGCGCCACCAAGGCATGGATGCCCGAATCCTCGTGCCGGGTTATCCGCAGATACTGGCGGCGTTCAAGATCAAGTGGGTAGTCGCCACCGGCCTATTCGAATTCGGCGAAGCGCGCCTGTTATCCGCGCTTCTGCCCGATAGCGACGTGCCCCTATATATAATCGACTGCCCCGCGCTCTACCAGCGGGAAGGTGGGCCATACCAGGACAATCACGGCAACGACTGGGTCGACAACGCACTCCGCTTCGCGCTGTTGTCGCGCTTTGCCGCGCTGCTCGGCAGCGACGAATCGCCGCTGACTTGGCGCCCCGATGTCATTCATTGCAACGATTGGCAGGCCGGCTTGGCTCCGGCCTACCTGCACTACCTGCGGGGCAAAAAAGCCGCCACGGTGATGACTATCCACAATCTCGCCTACCAAGGCGTTTTTCCCTCCAGCCTGGTTACCCAATTGGGATTGCCGATGGAGAGCTATAGCATGCATGGCGTGGAATACTTCGGCCACTTGTCTTTTCTCAAGGCCGGCCTGCACTATGCCGACCGCATCACCACGGTCAGCCCCACCTACGCCGAGGAAATTCAGGATGAAACCCTGGGTTTCGGCATGCAGGGCCTGCTCGCGCAGCGCAGTGATCAGCTTAGCGGAATTCTTAACGGCATAGACGAAGAACAATGGAACCCCGCCAATGACCGGTATCTAGGCTCGCACTTCGATGCCGATCACCTGGAAGGCAAAGCGGAATGCAAGCGGGCATTACAACGGCGGCTGGGGCTGGAAATGAACGACAAGCTGCCCATACTGGCCGTAATCAGCCGCCTGACCCATCAAAAAGGTTTGGATTTGGTTCTCGAAGCCGCGACCGACTTGATTAAATTGCCGACGCAACTGGCCATACTCGGCTCGGGCGACTCGGGCCTGGAGCTCGCCTTCCGCTTGCTGGCCCAAGACCACCCGGGCAAAGCCAGCGTTACCATCGGTTATGACGAAGGCCTGGCGCATCAGATCGAGGCCGGGGCCGATATTTTCTTGATGCCGTCGCGTTTCGAGCCCTGCGGCTTGAATCAAATGTACAGCATGCGCTATGGCACCCCGCCTGTCGTTTTCGCCACCGGCGGGCTGGCCGATACCGTCGTCGACCTAACGGACAAGACGCTGGCGGACTCCAGCGCAACCGGCTTTGTTTTCGACAAAATGAAACCGTCCAGCCTGGCGGAGTGCGTGAAAAAGGCGGTTTCCGCGTATGGCAACAAAAAAACCTGGCGCCGCCTGCAACAAAACGGCATGAGCCGTGATTTTAGCTGGGATCACAGCGCCAAGGAATACATCGCCCTCTACCGCCAGTTGGTGCCGGATTAGACATTTAGAAACTGTTTTATTCTAATTTCTCATTTAATCCAACCATAAAACGCAAAAATTTTTCACCGCAAAGGACGCAAAGGGGCGCAAAGGAAAAACAAAACCCTCAAATATTCCAGCCTGATTGCTTTTGCGAGTTGGACAACAGGTCGCCCATTCCTGCCTACCTCGTTTCCTTTGCGCCCCTTTGCGTCCTTTGCGGTTAGTGCTTTTTTAATTCGAGCAATTGGATTAAAGCCAGACCATCAAGCCCAGTTCCAGCGGATGCGTGAGTAGGGCGTGGAAGGGATACACCCGGATGCGATACTCCAAGCGGCCGCACATGTCCGGTTCAAGGTCGAGGGAGAAGAGCTGTTCATGGCTTTTTTCCACATCCCCGCTATGTTTGAATGAAAAGTTGCGCGCCGCTTTCTCGTCCCAGGTGGTGCCGCCGGAACGGCTGACCAACATTTCCACCGTCACGTCATCCGGCCTCAGGCCGTTCAGGCTTAAAGCCACCTCGAAGCGCAGCGTGTCGCCGAAGTGAATGCGCTTCTGTGCGGCATCCAAGCGCCGTATCGCCACACCCGGCCATAAACCCCGCACCCGCTCTTTCCAGGCAGCCACCAGCCGGGCGCGCTCATAATGATTCTCGGCAAAGAGACGCCCGGCCAGGCAAGCGGGCATGTAGAACTTGTTGACATACTCCCCCACCATGCGGTTGGCGTTGAAGCGCGGCATGACCGTCGCGATCGAGCGCTTGGCCTTTTTTATCCAGCCTTCAGAAAAACCCAGCTTGTTGCGATCGTAATACAAAGGAACAAGTTGATCCTGCAGGATCTCGTACAAGGTCTGGCTATCTTCGGTGTTGCGCTGGGAATCGCGCAGGTTGGGCTTGATCGCCCATCCGTTGGTGCCGTCGTAGCCTTCGCCCCACCAGCCGTCGAGCACACTCAGGTTGATGACGCCGTTGATCCCCGCCTTCATGCCTGATGTGCCGCTGGCTTCCTCGGGATACAAGGGATTGTTCAGCCATACATCCACCCCCGCGACCAGACGCCTGGCCAAACCTAAGTCGTAGCCCTCGAGGAGTAAGACTTTCCCTTCGAACTCCGGCATATGGGCAATGCCGTGGATTAGGCGAATCAGATCTTGCCCCGGCTTATCCGCAGGATGCGCCTTGCCGGCAAAAATAAACAGCACGGGGCGATCTTCGTCGGAAATGATTTTGCGCAGCCATTCGATGTTCTCGAACAACAGGGCGGCGCGCTTGTAGGTGGCAAAACGGCGGGCAAAACCGATAGTCAACACATTCGGATTATAACTGCCGGCGTGTTTCAACAGCCGATCGAGGTGAGCCTCGGAACCATGATTGCGAAAATGCTGTTGGGCCACATGGTGGCGCACCACGTGCAGCAGCTGCGATTTCAGCGATTGGCGAACGCTCCAAAACAAGTGGTCGGGTACCTCTTCGATGCGCGCCCAATAGGCCTCGTCAGTCAAGTTGTGGCGCCACTCGTAGCCGAGGAAGTTGTCGAACAAGTCGACCCATTCCTGGGCGAGAAAAGTCGGGACATGCACGCCGTTGGTGACGTAGGAAACCGGATTTTCTTGCGGCGTCAGTTGCGGCCATAAATCGGCGCAAATCTCCGCCGATACGCGACCATGAATCCGGCTAACGCCGTTGTGATGGCGAGATCCGCGTATCGCCAACACCGTCATATTGAACTCCTTGCCCTCCGCTCCACCCTTGCCGAGATCAAGAAAGGATTTTTGGTCGATACCCAACTGGGAAACGACAGGGCCGAAATACTCGGCCATCATTTCGTCGCTGAAATGGTCGTGGCCCGCCGCAACCGGAGTATGGGTCGTAAATACGGTGTTCACGGCAACCATTTCCAGAGCGGATGAAAAATCCAGCCCCTCGGCCACGAGACGACGCACCCGCTCCAGCACCTGAAAAGCCGCATGCCCCTCATTGATATGCCACACGGCCGGCTTCAAGCCGATTTCCGCCAAGGCGCTCACGCCACCCACGCCGAGTATGATTTCCTGCATGATCCGGGTATTCCGGTCGCCGCCGTAGAGTTGCCGTGCAATTTCCCGATCCGCCGCCGAATTCTGCTGCAAGTCCGTATCCAGCAGATAAAGCGTGGCATGGCCTACCCGCGCCTGCCATACTTTCACCACAACGGCACGGCCGGGTAGCGCCACCTCGATATGAATTTCGCTTCCGTTATCCCGCAAGGCCGGAGTAATCGGCAGATCGTCGAAATCGGAATCGGAATAGGAGGCAATCTGATTGCCTTCGCCATCGATCAACTGGGAAAAATAGCCTTGACGGTACAACAAGCCGACCGCCACGAATGGCAAGCGCATATCGCTTGCCGCCTTGCAATGGTCGCCCGCCAGGATACCCAAGCCGCCGGAATAAATCGGGAAGCTTTCATGGAAGCCGAATTCCGCGCAAAAATACGCCACCAGATCGTTCGCCTCCAAGCCGCAAACCTCTTCGCACCGGGTCGGTTC
>JAIOJO010000001.1 GCA_019911985.1 Sulfuricellaceae bacterium
TTCTATTGGGTGGAAACCACCATCGTGCCCTTCCTCGACGATTTCGGCATTCCTTACCGCGATATCGCGATCCGCACCGACATCACCCAAATCAAGGCCATCGGCGCGGCGCTCAACGCCAGCGAAGAGCGTCTGCGGCGCAGTCAAGAGTACGCCAATATCGGCACCTGGGACTGGGACATCCAAACCGGCCATCTCTACTGGTCGGAGCGCATCGCTCCGCTGTTCGGCGGGCCGCACGGAAACATGGAAACCACCTATGAGAATTTCCTCGAAGCGGTGCACCCCGACGACCGCCAGTCCGTGCTCGACGCGGTGAATGCCTGCGTCGAGCGGGGGGCGGAATACAATATCGAGCACCGCGTGGTGTGGGCGGACGGCACGGTGCGCTGGCTGCACGAGCAAGGGGATGTGGCTCGGGACGGCGGCGGCAAGGCCCTGCACATGCTCGGCGTGGTGCAGGACATCACGGCGCGCAAGCAGGCCCAGCTTTCCCTCGAAGCCAGCGAACAGCGCTTGCGCGAGGCGCAGCGCATAGGCCGTATCGGCGATTGGCGCTGGGACGTGGAGAGCGGCAAGCTGGTGTGGTCGGACGAAATCTACCGGATTTTCGGCTACCGGCCCGGCGAATTCGAGCCCACCTACGACCGTTTCATGGCCGCGGTGCATCCCGACGATGTCCCCCGCATCGTGCAGTTGGAGGAGTTCGCTTTCACCCGGGGCGAAAAGCACAGCATCGACCATCGCATCGTGAGGCCCGACGATTCGATCCGCTGGGTGCACGAAGAGGCCATGGCGATCAAGAGCGGCCAGGGCAAGCCCGTCGCCTTGGCGGGAACGGTGCAGGACATCACGGCGCGCAAGCTGGCCGAGGAGGAAATGCTGCGCGCCAAAGAGCAGGCGGAACAGGCCAACCGGGTGAAATCCGACTTTCTCTCCAGCATGAGCCATGAATTGCGCACGCCGCTCAACGCCATCCTCGGTTTCGGCCAATTGATGGAGTCGGACCCCAGCGAGCCCCTTAGCCCCTCCCAGGCGGACAATGTGCATCAAATTCTCCGGGCGGGCTGGCACTTGCTGAAACTCATCAACGAAGTGCTCGACTTGGTCAAGGTCGAATCGGGTAAGATCGAACTGTCCATCGAGAACGTCAACCTGGGCGAGGTCATGGGTGAGTGCGCGGACTTGATGGCGAGCGTAGCGGCGCAGCACAAGGTCAAGCTGGAGATTACATTGCCCGCC
>JAIOJO010000381.1 GCA_019911985.1 Sulfuricellaceae bacterium
AATCTGTCCTTGGCTTCCGCCAACCCAACACCGCAAGAGGACGAGCCAACTCGCCATTCCGCTCGCAGCAGGGTTTATACCGTGAAAAAAGGCGACACGCTGTTCAGCATCGCCAAGCGTTTCGACGTCAGCACCGCCGACCTGAAATCATGGAACCACATCAAGAGCGGGCATCTAAAACTCAAGCAAAAACTGTCCATACACGGCGAAACAGCCATAGCCAGCCGCACCCCCGCCAAAGGCCGGAACAAAATCGTCGTGGCGCAGCGCGCCAAGGACAAGAAGCACGCCAAAATCGCCGTAGCCAGCAAACCGAGGCGCTACACCGTGCGCCGCGGCGACACTTTGCACAGCATAGCGCGCAAGTTCAAGGTCGCCGTCAACGACATCCAGCGCTGGAACAAACTCAGCACCCGCCACACGCTGCAGCCGGGCGCTCATGTAGCCCTGTACAACAACTGATTTTTGGTTTCACCCAGCCCTTGGGGGAAGCCGGTTTTCAAGTCTAAGCACCGCGCGGATAAGCGCACAGACTTCTTCCACAAGCGCTGTAATCTACCCGGCTACAGGGCTTGCCGGCAGCCGATCCCTAGAAGATGGCTAAGCGCCAATACCTCTATTCAGCACGGCCCAATTGCCCGCCTGCAAGTCGTCCAGGCAAGCGGCAACGTCCAGCTCTTCCTTGATCGCGCGCGCCACGATAGGCGCTTCGAGCGGATAGCCGATGAGAATTGCGCCGACAATTTTATTCCCGGAAACGACCAGCTTGCGGTAGCGATGCGAATCGATGTCCTCCAGCGCAATCACACGGTCGTTTTCCGATGCCGGTTCAAAGCGTCCAATCGACATCAATTCCGCTCCGACCACTTTAAGCAAGGTGGTCGGCACGGTGCCTTTATACTCCCGCTCGCTCCCGACCGCATTGAGTGCGGCAATCTCAGCCTGCTCGACGGCTGCCGGCCATAGACCGTAGACCTGCCCGGCGTATTCCGCCACGTCGCCTACCGCAAAGACATTCTCCGCACTGGCGCGCATCGTGGCGTCCACGATAACGCCACGATGGGTTTGCAAACCGGCTGCCTTTGCCAGGCCTATGTTGGGGCTGATCCCTGCGCAAGCCAGAAAAACATCGCACGGCAAGGTTCGCCCATCCTTCAGCGATACGGCGCTGACGCGCCCATCCTGCGCAGCGATGGACGCGGTTTCGGCATTCACTAGAATTTTCATGCCGAGGCCGTTCAAATAGGTTTCCAACAAGGCGCCGCCTTTTGCGTCAACCTGGCGTTGCAGCGGCCACTGGGCGCGTTCGAGCACGGCGACTTCCAGGCCGAGCTTGTGCAGCGCATAAGCCGCTTCCAAGCCGAGCAGGCCGCCGCCCGCCACCACCGCATGGCGGGCGCGATGGCGCTGGGCGAAATCCCTGATGTGCATCGCATCGTCCGCTTCGCGCAGCACAAACGTGCCTGCCACGCCGAACCCTTCGATTGGCGGAACGAAACTGCTGCTTCCGGTAGCCAGAATCAGTCTGTCGTAGTCGAGCTGCTCGCCGGTGGCGAGATGCACCCGCTGCGACGCCGGATCGATTTTGTCCGCATGGGTGTTCAGCCAACACGTGATGTCATGCTCGTCGTACCACGCATCCGGCAGCAAATACAGCCCCTGCATCGCGGAACGTCCGTAAATCAAGCGTGCAATCCCCATGCGGTTATACAGCGCGTGCTTTTCCTTGCCGATCAGGTGAATTTCGCACTTCGGGTGATGGCGCCGAACATGATCGGCGGCCGTGACGCCGGCAATGCCATTGCCGATAACCACGACGCGCATAATCGAGGAGTCGTAATTTTCGGCGGCGGCGCCGACATCCGCGGCTTTGCGCTTTTCCGGTGTAAGCGCAACCGAAACTTTGCCTTTTATCCTTGCTCGGCAAGCCATGCGCGTGTTTTCCGCATAACCCAGGCGAGCCAGAGTGGAACTTTCGTCGGCGCATATGGGCGACAGATTTTCCATGCCGTCCAGAATGGCGACCGGATCTGCACCGCAAATACCCATGCGGCATCCCGATTCAATCGATAGGCCGCAATGCTCGACGACTTCCAACAGCGTTTGCCCTGGCTCAGCCTCCACGTGTTTTTCGCCGGGCATGAAGACGACTTCCGAATGCTCGTTCTGTGCAGCCTGCTGGAGTGCCTTCGCCGACCCGGCGCCCAATTTGGCATTCTGTCCGCTGGTAGCGGAAATCGCGTGCGCAATAAATTTGCGCTCCGTCGCGAAAGTCCGGTAGAGCCAAATCAGCGTCACGCCAAGAACGCCGATGCGCAAAACCCACGCCAGCCACGGCGGAAAGCTGGCATCCATGAGGTTTCCGGCTGAGGCGAGCAGCGTCTTCGAGTTGAACCAGTAATAAATATTCAGCGCCGCCGACGCATATAGCGCGGTCAGCGTATTGGCCTTGGTC
>JAIOJO010000382.1 GCA_019911985.1 Sulfuricellaceae bacterium
TACGGGACGGGGTTTTGCGGGCGCCGGGCGGTGTCGCTCGACGCTTGTGTGGAATGACCACACCGCGCGCCTCGCTTCGTGCCCGGCATCCCGCAAAACCCCGTCGCGACCCCGTGCGACTTAATCAGAGGCTCCTTAAGATAGGGAGGGAAAATCGATGGATATCCAAGCGTTAATCAATGACAGCGAGCTTTTGCCCCGGCTGGCCGGGCTCAAGGCCAAGCAATTCAGCGACATTATCGACGACGAGGGCTTGCAGTACGTAGACTTGGTGATGGAGGGCGGCGGCATGCTCGGCATCGCATTGGTCGGCTATACCTGGGCCTTAGAGCAGGCGGGGATACGCTTTCTCGGCATCGGCGGAACGTCTGCCGGGTCGATTAATGCCTTGCTGCTGGCGGCGCTGGACGAACCGGCCAAGGCCAAGAGTCCGAAGCTGTTGGCTGAAATGACGAGTTTGGATTTTTTCAGCTTCGTCGATGGCGACGGCGATGCGCGGGACTTCATCGAATCGTGGGTAGCCGGGGCGGGCAAAGTCAAGCTCGCCTTTAAAGCCATGCAGGTGCTCGACACGCTCAACGAGCGCGAGGGATTGAATCCGGGCCGTGTTTTCCAGGACTGGGTCGCGAGCCTGCTGGATCGAGAGGGAATCCGCTCCCTTGCCGGTTTGCGCGCCCGTATGAACAAGCTGCCACGGGGATTGCGCCAGCGGGACGGCACTCGGCTCGATACGCCGGCTTTGGCCGGAGTCCGTTTGGCTATCGTGGCGGCGGATGTCTCGACGGAAACCAAGGTGATTTTCCCGGACAACGCCGATTTGTATTTCGCTGAGCCGGACAGCATGAACCCGGCGCTGTTTGTCCGGGCGTCCATGTCCATTCCGTATTTTTTCGAACCGCTGCGGCTAGAGCCGTTACCGGATGGGGAGGAGGCGCGGGCGCGTTGGAGCGCCGTGGGTTACGACGCCGCGACGGAAAACGGCGGCATCCCCCGCTACGCGCTGTTCGTGGACGGCGGCATCATGTCGAATTTTCCCATCGACGTATTCCATACCTACAGCGGGATACCCGCGGCCCCCACTTTCGGCGTGAAATTGGAATACGATAAGCGGCGCCACCCCATAGACGGCCCATTCGAGCTGTTCGGGGCGATGGCCCGCCATTGTTTGGACTACGATTTTTTGCACCGCAATCCGGAATACAAGCGGCTGGTGCAGTGGATTCCTTGCCAAGGCTACAATTGGCTGGATTTCAATATGAGCGACGAGCACAAGGCGGGCTTGTTCAAGGAAGGCGCTTCGAGAGCGGCCGAGTTTCTCGAAGGCTTCGACTGGGCGGGCTACAAGGCGATCCGCGCCAAGCTGGCGGAAGCCCGCGCGCTCTAAACTGTAACATTACTGGGGCATAGTAGTTGCGTTAGCCCCGTCTCATGCCCGCTATAAGCCCGTATGGATGGAGTTTACGGTGTTTATGCGGTAGCGGGCCGAACCTCCCCAATAGGATTGACATCTCGCCGTGGTCGCTATTGCGCCGCGGCTTGTGCCGGTACCGTTCGTGGAAAGTACAAAAGGCCTTAAAAATATAACGTGCATCGCCCCTATGCAGAGATTCGGTAACCCATAAAAATGGAGAAAAACACCAAATGAATCAGTTGAGTATTAAGGCGAGCCTGATAGTCGGCGCATTGATATCGGCCCTGATATTTTTTATTCTGGCGGGGGTAAGCCTTTATAGTTTGCATAAAAGCTCGAATGTTCTAGAGGGAGTCTACGAGCATTCGGTGGTACCGTCGTCTATTCTCGGTGAAATCGATAAAAACCTTGAGCGCGTCCGGTTCAATATGGCTGCCGTGATGTTCGACAAAGTCGAATTTAAACAAGCCGAAGACCAACTCGACCAAGTCAAGACATCCTTGCCCGATCTGTGGCAAAAATTTAAACAAGCGCGGGGTTCGACGCTCTCTCCCGACGAAAAGAAGCTGATAGAGCAAGGCGACAAACAGCTCGCCGATTTCGAGCCTTTCTACAAATTGTTGAAACTGGCCTATTCGACGCGCGATAAAACCATGGCGCGTTCGGTGTTGGACGAAGACTGGCTCAAAATCGAAGAAAACTTGCTGAAGACGGTGGTGCTGTTGGTCGATATGCAAAAGCAAGGCGTCAAATCCGCTTACGTCGAAGGTGTCGGCCAAGCCCAGGGAATGAATCTGCTGGTTATCGCTACCTTGATCGTCGGCGCGTTGATCAGTTTGGTGACCACAACGCTGGTAGTACGCAGCATCAATCTGGGTATTCGCCATTTGGAGCGCGCGCTGGCACAGGTATCGGACGGTAACTTGAATATCCAAATAGCCTTCGATCACAAGAATGAACTCGGGCGCATGGCGCGCAATCTAGAGACGGCCTTGGCTAAGCTGCGCACCATGATTTCCGGGGTGGTGAACGCCGTCGATACGCTGACCCACGAGACCGATCAACTTTCCTTGGCGGCGCAGAATGTGGAACGGAGTTCCAGCGTGCAGGTCGATGCGGCATCGTCGACGGCGGCATCCATGGAACAAATGGCGGCGAGCATCGAACAGGTCGCCGGGAATTCGCAATATTCGCTGGATATTTCGCGGGAAAACCAAGCGCTGTGTGCCGAAGGCAAACGCGTGGTGGAGGAGGCCGTCAGAGAAATTGGGGATATTTATACCGCTATCGAGAAATCCTCGGTGAGCGTGCAGTCTCTGGGCCAGCGTTCCGGGGAGATCGGACAGGTGATTCAGGTAATTGCCGAAATTGCCGAGCAGACCAACTTACTCGCCCTGAATGCGGCCATCGAGGCGGCGCGAGCCGGTGAGCAGGGAAGAGGATTCGCCGTGGTGGCGGATGAAGTCAGGAAGCTGGCGGAGCGCACCCAGACTGCCACCGCCGAGATCGATAGGATGATAACGGGAATTCAATCGGAAACTCAGGGCGTTGTCGGAACGATGGAGCAGAGCCGGAGCAAAATCAACTCCGGGGTGCGCTTGGTGAACGAAGCGTCCTCATCGCTGGCGAAAATCGACCAGGGGACGAACACGACGGCCGCCCAGGCCGGCGAGATTGCCGTTGCCGCCCGCGAACAGAGCAAGGCGGGCGTGGAAGTTTCCCAGAACATGGAGCGCATCGTCGAAATGTCCCACGAAACCCGCCAGTCGGTTACCGGCTTGAGTTCGACGATTGCCAGCCTCAAGTCCTTGGCCGCCCAGTTGCATCTGTCGGCGGCGAAGTTCGCGACTTGAGGCTGTTGGCGGTCCCGGTCAGAAGCGGATATATGCGTAGCCCCGCTGCTGCAAGTCGATCAGGCGGGTATAGGCATCGTGGACCATGGTGACGCCGGGCAAAAGGTCGTCTGCCGTCCACCCCTTGCCCTTCATGGTCAAGTGGCATATTTCGACGCTTACGCCATGCGCCAATAACTCCTCGACGACTTGATCGTTAGGATTGACGGCAAAGGGGTCGTGTTTAAACTCGCGATAGCTCGCATCGTTCAGCAGCCAATAGGCGGTGGGGCCGTGCATGACGATGCTGATGTGCAGTTGATCCGGCGCTACGCCCAGGGAATGGTAGGATTCGAGCAAGCCGCGAACGTAGTAGAGCGCCTTGCCGATGCCCGCCTCGTGGGTATCGTCTTTAACGTCGTACACCACGCGAATATCCTGGCGCTTTTCGATCCCCGTTATAGTCGGCAAAGCGAACTCGTCTACCGGTGCGGCCATGACTGGCGTAGCCGCCAGCGTGTATAGCGCGTAACCGGCGAGGGCTAAGAATTTAATTGGATTCAGCATGGTTTTGTATCCTTTGCTCTAGGTTCTCGTGGTCTATTCTAGCGCGAATCGCAGGGATGCTGGGTACGGCCTTTAGCGTAGCGGCGCGAAGCTGGGACGGCGCCAGAATCGCCAAGCATCCCGATGGCCTAGGGTGCAGCGCAGCGAATGGGATGCGCCGGGCAAGCAGAGTTCCAGAGTTTGGATGGTTTTTTGCTGCAGGGCATGCCGCAAGGCTTGGAGCCAATCGTTTTCCAGCGTCAGGAGCGCTTCCTGCCACGCCTCTAGATCGCCGCGCCGCGCCGGCAGCGCCAAGGCGTCGAGCACGGCCAGGGTGGTCCCGGTCGCGGCAAAAAAATCGGCATCGGCTGCGCCGTACACGCGCTCCACGCGGCCGGCGCGGGCGAGTCCCAAGGCTAGCGGATCGTTTGCCGCTAGCGCTTGCAAGCCTTGCGGCGCCATCTCGGGTAGCCGGCCGCCGCCCCACAGCCATAGGCTGTTGATTTCCGTCTCGCCTCGTTCGGCGCGATGCTGGTTGACGGGGTGGGCATGCAGCAGCATTTGGATTTCGCTGAGCAGGCCGCGCCAGTGCGCAGCGGCCGTCCCCGTCGGCAGAAAGGCATCGACGGGCCTGCCGGCGGCGCGGGAGAGCGGAACGGTGGACAAGGACGGCGTCTGGGCGAGGCGTATATACCAGCGTTCCGGAGTAGGGGCGAGGAAGAGCAAGCCTTCGTCCGTAAACTGGTGGTTTAGGGTTTCGATCATGGCATCGGCTTCAGCTTGCGCTAGGGCGAAGCGCTCGTCGTCCGCGAGCACCATCCGGTCGCCTTGCAGGCTCCAATGCACCGGATCGGCTCGCAGCCAGTAAGCGCCGGCAGGCGCCCCGCCATCCGCCAATAGCGTCAGCGGGGCCACCGGCCAATCGTGCTGACGTTCGACGCCAAATGCCCGGCATAAGGCTTCTTCCCAGCTTTGTTGCGCTTGGGGGCGGCAAGCGCTGCGGCCGAGCAGCCAGGGCAAGGCGGACAAGTCAAGTCCGCTCCAGGGAAGCGTGCCCTGCAGTTGATTGGAAGAAAAAATGAGGCCGGGAATAATAACTTGGCAGTGCACAGACGGCTTTCGGCTAGCGGAATGAGGGAAGTTTAACATTGCTGCGGGCCGGCGATGCACTGCTAAACTGGATGTCGAATAATCAATCGGAAGGAGCGTTAAGGATATGGACTTAATTTTGTGGCGGCACGCGGATGCGGAAGACGGTTTCCCCGACCGGGGCCGCAAGTTGACGGCCAAAGGCGAAAAACAGGCGGCTCAGATGGCGGCCTGGCTGCGTCAGCGCTTGCCCAAGGATGCGCGAGTCATTTCGAGTCCGGCACGGCGCGCCCAGCAAACGGCGCAGGCCTTGACGGGTAACTTCGAAACGCTGGCGGACGTGGACGTGGGGGTGGATGCGGTCTTGCTGTTAAACGCAGTCGGCTGGCCGGATGCGAGCGGCACCGTAGTGGTGGTCGGGCATCAGCCTAGCTTAGGCCGCGTGGCGGCGCTGTTGCTGATGGGAAGCGAGGAGGATTGGAGCGTCAAAAAAGGGGGGGTGTGGTGGTTCACCAACCGGGTGCGCGACGAGCGCCGTTCGGTCGTGCTGCGCGCGGTATTGGGCGCGGATCTAGTGTAGCTGCTTCTTGGCAGTGCTTCCCCGGCAGAGTATAGTAAACCCGCGCCAGTCGCCGCTTCGACCAAACAACAAGACCGGGAGACCCAGTGGACACAAAGCAGGGCCATGCAGACAGTCAAGCTGCCTATAACGAGTTGGGCCATGTGGTACGGCAATTGCACGAAAGCTTTCGCGAGTTGGGTTGCGACGAGTCGCTGCAAAAAGTGGCGGGGGATTTGCCGGAAACCAAGGATAGGCTGCATTATATCGTCGCGCTGACCGAGCAGGCGGCGAACCGTGCCCTGAATGCGGTCGAGACGGCCATGCCGGTGCAAGAAACGCTCGCCAGCGATGCGCGCCGTTTGTCCGATGCCTGGCGCAATGCGGCAACGGAGAAGGAGCGGGAAGAACTGCACCAGGAGGTGCAGGATTTTCTCGATAATGTTCCGAACCACGCCCAGGTAATCGGATCGCAATTGACGGAAATTATGATGGCCCAAGACTTCCAGGACCTGACCGGGCAAGTCATCAAAAAAGTAATGGATATGGCTTCCGAACTGGAGCAGCAGTTGGTGAACATCCTCTTGCTCGGGCGCCCGGCCGCGTGCGCAGCCGCCAGCAGCGATAAAGACGTCTTGCTCAACGGGCCGGTGGTCAAGAAGGAGGGGCGTGCCGACATCGTTGGTAACCAGCAGGAGGTCGACGACCTGCTGGACGGCTTGGGCTTCTAAGCTACCCGTTTCAAAGGCGCCGCTTGCGAATAAAGTCCGCGGCAGGCGACCGTAGCCCCGCCAAGTATGGCAAACTCACGCTTTTTCGCTCATCCAACTTTCCCGTGCATCCCTACGAACTCTTCATCGGCCTGCGTTACACCCGCGCCAAGCGGCGTACTCATTTCATCTCGTTTATTTCTCTGATTTCCATGCTCGGCATCGCTCTCGGCGTGGCGGCGTTGATCGTCGTGCTTTCGGTGATGAACGGTTTCCAGGAGGAATTGCGCGCGCGTATTCTCGGTGTCGCGTCCCATGCTCAAATCGTTGGGGCCGACAACACCCTGTCCGGCTGGCAAGGCATCGCCGCGACGGCGATGCGCGATAAGGAAGTCGATGCGGCGGCACCCTACATCATGGGCCAGGGGATGTTGTCCTTTGACGGCGCGGTGCAAGGAACCGTCGTGCGCGGCGTTCTGCCGCGGGACGAAGACCGCGTGGCGGACATCGGCCGCCATATGAAGGCCGGTAAGCTGAGCGATTTGCGCCCAGGCGAGTTCGGTATCGTTTTGGGAAGCGAGCTTGCGCGCGCCGTGGGAGTATCCGTGGGCGACAAGATTGTGTTGATTTCGCCGCAAGGCCAAGTGACGCCCGCGGGTATCCTGCCCCGTCTCAAGCAGTTCCGCGTGGTGGGGATTTTCGAGGTGGGGATGTACGAGTACGACAGCGGCTTGGCGCTGATCCATCTCGCCGATGCGGCCACGCTGTACCGCATGGGTGATAAGGTGTCCGGCGTGCGGCTTAAGCTGAAGGATCTTTACCGCGCGCCCATCGTCGCGCGCGACTTGCAGGCGATGCTGCCGGGCGACGTGTATGTTACCGACTGGACGCGCCAGCATGCCAATTTTTTCCGCGCCGTGCAGATCGAGAAAAACGTCATGTTCGTTATCTTGCTGTTGATTGTTGCGGTGGCGGCGTTCAATATCGTTTCCACCTTGGTGATGGTGGTGACCGATAAGCAAGCCGATGTGGCTATCTTGCGCACTTTGGGCGCCTCGCCGGGCAGCATTATGAAAATATTCGTAGTACAGGGGGCGCTGATCGGCGTGTTGGGCACCTTGATAGGCGTTGCAATCGGCGTCGCATTGGCGCTCAACGTGGAAACGGTGGTGCCGGCCATCGAACACGTGTTCGGCATCCACTTCCTGGCCAAGGATGTGTATTACATCAGCGAACTGCCTTCGCAACTGGAGTGGCCCGATGTGGGCGCCATTACCCTGATTTCCCTGTTGTTGAGCTTCTTGGCGACCTTGTATCCGAGTTGGTGGGCGGCTCGAATCAATCCGGTGGAGGCCTTGCGTTATGAATGAGCCTAAGCCGGTCGTGTCGTGCTCCAAACTGCAGAAAGTCTATCGTCAAGGGCGCGTGGATGTGCCTGTGTTGCTGGGGATCGATCTGGACATCATGCCGGGGGAGCGCACGGCTATCGTGGGTTCTTCCGGTTCCGGTAAAAGTACTTTGCTGCATTTGCTAGGCGGCCTAGACGTGGCGAGCTCCGGCAGCGTCCATATCATGGGCGAAGCTTTGGTCGGCATGAGCGAACGGCGCCGCGGCGACTTGCGCAACCGGGCACTGGGTTTCGTGTACCAGTTTCACCACTTGCTGCCCGAGTTCACGGCTGTGGAAAACGTCGCGATGCCGCTGCTGATTCGCCGCATGCCCCAGCGCGAAGCGCTGGAACAAGCGGCGGACTTGCTGCAGCAGGTCGGTCTGGGGCAGCGCCTGCAACACATTCCCGGCGAGTTGTCCGGCGGCGAGCGTCAGCGTGCGGCGCTGGCGCGGGCTCTGGTGACGCGGCCTGCCTGCATCCTCGCCGACGAACCGACCGGCAACTTGGATAGGCACACGGCCGATGGCGTGTTCGACTTGATGCTGTCCCTGAACGAATCTGCCGGAACGGCTTTTGTCGTGGTGACGCACGATCCGATGCTGGCGGCACGCATGCAGCGTATCCTCACGCTGCAGGACGGCGTATTGCTCGGCGTTTAATCGAGCGCTCTTTCCCGCATTAAACCCTGAAGGCGCGAGTCCCTAGCGATTTCAGGTGGTTCAATACGCGGCTCGCGATGTCTTTCAGTGGCACGACCTCATCCACGCCCCCCGCGGAGATCGCCTCCTTGGGCATGCCGAATACAACGCAACTGGCTTCGTCCTGGGCAAAGTTATAAGCGCCGGCTTGCTTCATTTCCAGCATACCGGTAGCGCCGTCCTTGCCCATGCCGGTGAGAATGACGCCAATCACGTTCTTCCCGGCGTAATTCGCCGCCGAACGGAAGAGCACATCGACCGAAGGGCGATGGCGATTGACCGGCGGCCCTTGGTTCAATTCGGTGACGTAGTTGGCGCCGCTGCGTTTCAGCAGCAGATGGGAATGGCCCGGCGCGATGTAGGCGTGGCCGGGAAGGACGCGTTCCCCATGCACCGCTTCCTTGACGGCGATCTGGCACAAACCGTCCAGACGCCGCGCGAAAGCATTGGTAAACGCTTCGGGCATGTGCTGGGCGATCAGGATGCCGGGGCAATCCGGCGGCATGTGTATCAGCACCTCTTTGAGGGCTTCGGTGCCGCCGGTAGACGCGCCGATTATGATCAGTTTTTCGGTGGTGGTGATGTGGTTGGAGATCGAGGGCAGGACGGCATCCGCCGAGTGGCGTTGCTCCACGATGATGCTCGGGCGCGGACGGACTTTAGCCCTGGCCGCTGCGCGAATTTTCTCGGTTATTTCCTCGGTATACTCTTTTAGCCCTTTGCTGATGTCCATCTTGGGCTTGGTGACGAAATCCACAGCGCCCAATTCCAGCGCGCGCAAGGCGATATCGGAACCTTTCTCGGTGAGCGACGATACCATGATGACCGGCATGGGCCGCAGCCGCATGAGCTTTTCCAGGAAGTCCAAACCGTCCATCTTGGGCATTTCCACGTCCAGCGTGATGACGTCCGGCTGCAAGGATTTGATCATTTCGCGCGCGATCAGCGGGTCGGGCGCCGCCCCGACTACGGTCAGGCCGTGCTTGCTGTTGATGACTTCGGTCAAGAGCTTGCGGATCAGCGCGGAGTCGTCGACGATCAAGACTTTGATCGGCATAGTGCCCTCTTTGTATACAGTGGCAGGCCTAGGCGAGCGGAAGGCCGCGTTTTATCGCTAAAACAATTCGACATCGCCGGCGATAGGGGATTGTTGCAGGCGGGAGCTGTATTCGCTCTCACGTTCGTAGATGGTGGTGTTGTGTATGTTGCGCAAGCGCTTGATCAGCACCTTGCCCGTTTTCGGAAAAAAATAGACTTTGCGCGGGTAAATGCCTTCCAAATCGCTCGCCACGACTTTGATTTTCTCCGTTTTAAGATAATCCAAGGCAAAGGTGGAATTCCGCTGGCCGACGTTATGCACGGTAAAGTGCTTCATCACATTGCCGCCGCCGAAGACTTTGGCTTCCAGGTTCTGCCGCTTGGCGCCGAGCTTGAGCAACTGGTTCAGCAGCATTTCCATCGCATAGCTGCCGTACCGGGCCGAATTGCTCAGCGGGTCGCTGCCTTGCCCGCTATCCGGCAGCATGAAATGATTCATGCCGCCTATGCCGTTGCTCCGGTCGCGTATGCAAGCGGCCACGCAGGAGCCGAGAACGGTCACGACCAGCATGTCCCGGCGGGTTACGTAGTATTCCCCAGGCAGAATTTTAACGGCATCGACGTTGAATTGCCGGTCGTAATATTGATTAGGGGCGAGAACTTCCTCGAATCCGTGTTCAGACATGGGTTTCCGGTACTCTACAGAGGCTGCGATAGCGGTCGAAAGGGTGCATGGTTCAGCCTGCGGCTTTCTTTACTTTGTTGGACAGAACATAAACCGTTTGTCCGCGCGGAGTGAACAGGTCGGTGGCATGGCTGAAGCTTTCCGAATGCCCGGCAAACAGCAAGCCATCCGGGCGCAGCAAGGGAACGAATTTTTTCAAAATTTTGTATTGGGTTTCTTTATCGAAATAAATCATTACGTTGCGGCAAAATATGGCATCGAATGGCCCTTGGATCGGCCAGTGCTCATCCAGCAGGTTAAGCTGGCGAAACGTTATCATGTTGCGTAATTCATCGCGAACTTTACCTTGACCGTCTTGTGGGCCGCTACCCTTCAGAAAATAACGCTTGAGTAAATCCGTGGGGACTTTTTCCAAGCGATCGAAGGGGTAGACGCCGGCTCGTCCTTTGGCCAGAACATTGGTATCTAGGTCGGTCGCCAGTATTTTGACTTGGGGCGAGATGTTGCCGTAAAGATCGGCCATGGTCATGGCCATGGAGTAGGGCTCTTCGCCGGTCGATGCCGCGGAGCACCACAGAGAAACCGGGCGCTTGCCTTTGATCTGCCTGATATGTTCGGCCAACAGCGGAAAATGATGGGGCTCGCGGAAAAAGGCGGTCAGATTGGTGGTTAGGGAATTAACGAAGGCTTCCCATTCGTTCGCGGGACTGTGTGCAAGTAGATCCAGGTACTCGGTAAACGACTGTAATTTGTTGGCGCGCAGACGGCGTGCAACCCTACTGTAGACCATGTCGAATTTGTGCGGCCCCAGCGAGATGCCGGCATGATCGTAAATCATTTTGCGGATGCGGTCGAAATCCTGCTGGGTGAAGACAAATTCGCGATTTTCGGCGTTATCGATGGCCATGGCTTAATAGAGTCCGGTGTGCGCTATTGAATGTCGGTTTAATCAGCCATGTCCGGGTGAAGGTTCATGGCGCAGGTCGAAAATACTTTGGGGTTTTCAGCTAGGCCGTTTCGACCAGACCCATGTCGGGGCTATTCATCAGATGCTCGATGTCCATCAGAATCAGCATGCGATCGTCCAGGGTGCCTAGCCCCAGTAAATGTTCGGTGTCCACGGTAGAGCCGAGGTCGGGAGCGCGCTGGATTTTTTCGCGCGGCAAGCTAATAACATCGGAGACGCCGTCCACGACTATGCCGACTACCCGATCGCGTAGATTGAGGACAATGACGACCGTGAATTCGTTGTACTCGGCCGAGCCTAAATCGAATTTCAGGCGTAAATCGACTATCGGCACGATAATGCCGCGCAAATTGACCACGCCTTTGATGAACTCGGGGGCGTTCGCTATTCGCGTGACCGAATCGTAGCCGCGTATTTCCTGTACCTTGAGTATGTCGATACCGTATTCCTCGCTGCCGAGGGTGAAGGTAAGAAACGCCTGCGGCTCGGCCGCCGTGTCGGCTTCATGATTTTCGATAACACCCAGATCCATTGCTTGCGGCTCCTTCGGAGCTATATTTTAGGCGTTCCGACTCAGGCTGACCAGGGACGACATATCCAGAATCAACGCCACTTTTCCGTCGCCCATGATGGTGGCGCCGGAGATGCCTGGAACCTTGCGGAAATTGCTTTCCAGGCTCTTGATGACGACTTGGTGCTGGCCCAGCAGTTCATCGACGAATAAAGCGATTTTTTTGCCTTCGGCTTCAACCAGCACCAGAATGCCTTCGTGGGGTTTGCTCACCTTGGGCGAAATGTTGAAGATTTCATAGAGCGCCACCAGCGGGATATACTCGCCGCGCACATGGAGTACCCGGCCTTGTCCGGAAACGGTTTTGACATCCTCTTCCTTCGGTTTCAAGGATTCCACGATATAGGTCAGCGGGATGATGTAATTTTCTCCGCTGACGCCGACCGACATGCCGTCGAGTATGGCCAAGGTCAAGGGTAGGCGGATCGTGATGCGGGAGCCTTGGCCTAGGGTCGAATCGATTTCAATGCGCCCGCCCATGCCGTTGACGATGTTCTTCTTGACCACATCCATTCCGACGCCGCGGCCGGAAACGTCGGTTACGACGTCGGCAGTGGAAAATCCGGGCGCGAAGATCAATTGGTAGACGTCCTGATCCGACATGCTGTCGCTTACCGCCATGCCGCGCTCCTTGGCTTTTTCCAGGATTCTGTCGCGATTGATGCCGGCGCCGTCGTCGATCACCTCGATAACGATATTGCCCCCTTGGTGGGAAGCGCGCAGCGTAACCGTGCCCTTTTCCGGTTTTCCGGCGGCGATGCGTTTTTCAGGCGTTTCTATGCCGTGGTCGAGGCTGTTGCGCACCAAGTGGGTGAGCGGGTCGGAGAGCTTTTCGATCAGCCCTTTGTCCAGTTCCGTGCCCTCGCCGACGGTTTTCAGCTCGACTTGTTTGCCCAGCTTCGCGCATAGATCGCGCACTACGCGAGGATAGCGGCTGAAGACAAAGCTGATCGGCATCATGCGGATCGACATCACGCTTTCCTGCAGATCGCGGGTATTGTGTTCCAGTTGGCCTAGGGCGTTGCCCAGAATCTCGACAATTTCCGGGTCGAGCTTGCTGGCCGTCTGCGCCAGCATGGCTTGCGTGATGACGAGTTCGCCGACCAGGTTGATCAAATGATCGACCTTCTCCACGCTCACCCGGATGGACGATTCGGATTGGCTGGCTAAGGCGTTCTTTTCGCCGCTTTGGGGCGCCGTTCTAAGCGGCGCGGCGGCTTTGGCTGTTACCGTTGGCGCGGGCGGCTGAATTTCCTCGAAGAAGCCATAGCCTTGCTCGGCTTCCTCCGAGGCGGTTTTTTCGGCCGGGGAGGGCAGGTCGGTAAAAAAACCGTAGCCTTGATCTTCCTCCGGCTGGTCGGGCGCTTGTTCGGGTATGTCGGTGAAAAAACCGTAGGCAGTCTCTTCCTCTTCTTCGGCCTTGTTGCTGCCGGGCGCTTCGGCGGAAATCTCGAGTTCGCCTGCCTTGGCGACAAAGTCGAAGATGGCATTGATTTCCGCTTCGCCGGAGGCCGTCTCAAGGGTAAAACGCCATAGAAGCTTGCCCTCGGCCGCCTCTTCCGAAAATCCGTCCGGGGCGTGCCGTCCGTCTTCTAGGATGCTGAGCCTGCCGAGGTGGCCCAATTCTTCGATCAGGTTGTCCATGTTGGCACGGCGCTGTGGAAATCCGTCGTCCGGTTCGAAGCGAATGTGATAAGTGCGCACGGCATGGGCGTCTGCCGCTGGTGCAGGCGCCTCGCCCGCACCGCTTGCGAGCGGTGCGCCGCTGTTTTCGCTGGTGGCGAGGCGGCTCAGTTGCTCGCAGATGGCGCGAGCGTTTTCTTCGTCCGCCTCGCCGCCATTCTGATGTGCTTCCAATTGATTCTGCAGAACATCGCCGGCTTTCAGAAATATATCCACCATCTCGGCGCGGAGCTGCAGCTCGCCATTGCGGATGCGGTCCAGCAGGGATTCCAAGATATGCGTGACTTGCGCCATGTTCTGAAAGCCGAAGGTGGCGCTGCCGCCTTTGATCGAGTGGGCGGAACGGAAAATGGCGTTCAGGTTTTCCGGGTCGGGAGCGTCGATATCCAGGCCAAGCAACAGGTTTTCCATGGCCGCCAGGTGTTCGGCGGCCTCTTCGAAGAACACCTGATAAAATTGACTCATGTCTACTGTCATGGCGAATACCCTGTGAGGAAATTTGATCGAGGTGTAGCGAGGGGATTGAGCGATGCCCCTGTCTTAACCGATGACTTTTTTTACGACTTCCAGCAGTTTTTGCGGGTCGAAGGGTTTGACCAGCCAGCCCGTGGCGCCCGCCGCCTTGCCCTGGGATTTCATGGTTTCACCCGATTCCGTCGTCAGCATCAGAATCGGCACCGTTTTATATTGCGGCAACGCGCGCAGTTCCTTGATCATGGTGATGCCATCCATTTTCGGCATGTTTTGATCGGATAAAATCAAGTTGACGGCCTTGGCCTTCGCCTTCTGCAGCCCATCCGCACCGTCTACCGCTTCCACTACCTCGTAACCGGCGCTTTTGAGCGTGAAAGCGACCATTTGCCGGATCGACGCCGAATCGTCTACTGTTAGGACTATTTTTGCCATGCTAACTCCAGTCGTTGCAATAATTCGTGTTCAAGTAGAAATGAGGAGAGAATCCACGCCCTTGCGTTCCATCCGCGCTAGATCGGCGCTATAGCCGCTAACATACTCAGGCTTCATTACCGAAATTCGAGTAGGCCGGAGCGTGGCTCGGCGGCTTCCCGCCCCGCAGGGGCCGTCCGGCATAGGTGTAACGATGGATGCGGCAGGCAGTCGAGCCGGTGAGCTCTTCTTTTGGCCGCTATTTTCAGTGCGTGGTAAAGAGCTTATTGAAATTGGCGATTTCAAGGACTTGTTTTACGGTGCCGCGGCAGTTGGCCAATACGATGTCCTTGCCGGCCACCGAGGCTCTTTCCTTGAGCAGCAGCAGCATGCCCAGGGCCGAGCTGTCGAGATATTCCACGTCGCCCAAGTCGATTTCCAGTTGCTTGACCTCGCTGCTGCCGAGCGGAGTGTCATAGCTGCTGCGGAAGAGGCGCTGCGAATTAAAATCAAAGCGCCCCTTGAGGATCAGTTTGGC
>JAIOJO010000383.1 GCA_019911985.1 Sulfuricellaceae bacterium
ATCTCGACGTGGTGGTGCTCACCGGCGACGGCTCCGCCAGCGGCATGGGCCTGTCCTCCACCTCCAGCGCCATCGAGCGCGGGCTGGACTTCCTCTACCTGTGCTACGACAACGAAGGCTACGCCAACACCGGCCAGCAGACTTCCGCCGCCACGCCCCACGGCGCGCGCACCGCCACCAGCACCGGCGCGGCCGGTTTCCTCGGAGAAAAGAAAGATTTGTTCGCGATCTGGCAAGCCCACCGCCCGGCCTACCTCGCCACCGTGACCGGCGCGGAACCCCTGGACTTGGCGCGCAAAATCGAACGCGCCAAGGGCCTAAGCGGCCCGCGCCTGATCATCGCCCTTTCCCCCTGCCCGACCGGCTGGGGTTTCGACCCCAAGGACACCGTGGAAATCGGCAAGCTCGCCGTCAAAACCGGAATCTGGCCGCTCAAGGAATACGCGGACGGCCAACTCGTCCACAGCAAAATCCCCCACCCGCGCCTGCCGGTGGAGGACTACCTGAAAACCCAGGAACGCTTCGCCCACCTCTTCGCGCCGCGGCGCAACGAGGCGGTGCTGCGGGAAATCCAGGCGCGGGTCGATGCCTATTGGGAAGAGGCGCAGCGGCTGGGGACAGTTTGATGGCTAAGGTTTGTAGGCGGTAACCCCCTTTCTGGCGTCACGTTTTTCAAGCGCGTTCGTCGAGGTTTGTGCCTTTAATTCCCGGATTCCGCTGCGCTGCATCCGGGCTACAATGGCTTTGCCGCACCCTTGGGACGGGGGAGTCCATTTCATTCGTTGGGGGTATCCATGAGTTTTGATCTTCCGGGTGTTAAGCCAAGTAGCGACATCGAAAAGTTATTCAAGCAAGCGTAGCCCGGATGCAGCGTAGCGGAATCCGGGGAAACCCACCGCCTATTCCCCGAAGCCTATCCCTTCCTCTTCTCCCAGTGTCCCAGCCCAATCATGCCCAAGAATTCCCCGGCGAACGTATTGATGGAACGAGGAATACGGCCAGTCCGCAACGGACTTCACCCAGCCGTGTTTGACCGGATTGAAATGAATGTAATCCACGTGGCGCTGAAAATCCATCTCGTCGGAAATCGTGTGTTCCCAATAACGCCGTTGCCATAGCGCATATTCGCCTTTTTTGTTGCGCGCGACGGGAAGGCCGGATTTTATGACCGATCGGGTGAATGCGCTCTTGATGGCGCGCCACCGGCCGGGGAAATCGTCGTCGCCTGGCGGCAAGGTCCAAATAGTGTGGAGGTGATCGGGAAGGATGACGATGGCGTCGATGCGGAAGGGGTGTTGGCGGCGAACGGTGCGGAAAGCCTCGCGCAATGGCGCGACGTGTTCCACCAGAATGCGGGATGACCTGTCTCGCAGGGTGGCGGTGAAAAAGAAGCTTCCGCCCGCTAAGCGGTTGCGGCGGTAGAGTACCATGGTGGGATGTTAACCCGGATTCCGCTGCGCTGCATCCAGGCTACATTCGCTACACTCACCGCCAACCTACAGTCCGTGCAGGTCAGGCACGGAGTGCCCAAGCAAAAATTCGGTCAGAGCAGGAAGCCTATCATGTCCTGCTGCTTGAGCTGGATGGACACGGTTTGCGGCGTCCCCGGAATGCTGGGCAAGGTATAGGCCATGGTCAGATTCGCCTGGCCGGCGGCAAACACGATCTTCATGTTGTAGCTTAGATCGACGGTACCGGAGCCCAGGTCTAGCCCGGAAATACTCCAAGTGCCGGTCAGGGTGCCGGTGAGAATACTGTTGCTCGCCACCGAACCGGTGTAGCTCCAGCTCCCGTTGAAACCCCAGCCGTTGGGAAGTTTGAAATTGTTGTAGGTAACGGCGACGGTGCCGCTGTTGCCGGATCATTGGCCGGTGTCGACAGAATAGGAACCGCCATAGGGGCTGGTCACGGTCTGGGCTGCGGCGAAGGCGTTGCCGCCTGGCTTGGCGTTGAACCCAGCGGCTGTCACGAGCGGTTGCGGAACCCCGGAAGCATGCCCGGCGGCGGAAAAGAGCAGGCCGGAGCAAACGGTCAGGCAAGTGATAAAGCGAGCGGCAAGACCTTGCATGATTAAGAACCTCCTAGGGTCATCGAAAATCAAGTAAACACTTTGATTTATCATGGTAGCTTAATCAGAGGCTCCTTAAGAAAGCGTAGTCTGGATGCAGCGCAGCGGAATCCGGGTTACATTGGCTAATCTGAGCACAAGTTGTCGAGAGGAGACGCGCATGCCGAGCGACGAGGCTGCCGCAACCAAGAGTTATGCCCACCGCGGCGGAGCGGTGCCGCTGCTGGGGGCGACCATCCCCGAGCGCTTCGCCGCTATGGCCGGGCGCTGGCGCGGGCGCGAAGCGGTGGTTTCCGTGCCCCAGGGGCGGCGCCTGAGCTACGGCGAACTGGCCGAGGCGACCGACCGCCTGGCCTGCGCGCTGTTGGCGGCGGGATTCGGCAAGGGCGAGCGCATCGGGGTGTGGTCTACCAACAACCTGGAATGGCTGCTGCTGCAAATGGCCAGCGCCCGCATCGGCGCGGTGTTGGTCAACATCAACCCGGCCTACCGGGAACGGGAGCTGGCCTACGCCTTGCAGCGCTCGGAAGTGCAGGGCTTGTTCGTCATTCCCGGCTTTCACGGCAGCGATTACGTCGCCATGCTGGCCGATCTGCTGCCGGCCTTGCGCGAACCCCTAAGCGACCGCTTGGACAGCGCCGAATTCCCCTTTCTGCGCCGGGTGGTGCTGTACGATCCGCGGCAGCCGCTGGAAACCGCCCGTCCCTTGCCCGGCTTTAGCCTGTGGCAGGAACTCCTGGCGCTGGCCGACGCCGTTCCCCGCTCTCGGCTGGAAGAAATCGGCGCCGGGTTGGACATCGACGATCCCATCAACATCCAGTACACCTCCGGCACCACGGGTTTCCCCAAGGCGGTGGTGCTGACCCACCACAACATCCTCAACAACGCCTATTTTTCCGCCCTGGCGATGGGTTTCTCCGAGGCTGACCGGCTGTGCATCCCGGTTCCTTTCTACCATTGCTTCGGCATGGTGCTGGCCAATCTGCTGTGCCTGTCGGTGGGGGCCTGCGCGGTGATCCCCTGCGAGCATTTCGACGCGCTGGCGGTGTTGCGGGCGATCCAGGACGAGCGCTGCACCGCCCTGCACGGCGTGCCCACGATGTTCATCGCCCAACTGGAGCACCCGCGCTTCAAGGAGTTCGACCTCTCCAGCCTGCGCACCGGCATCATGGCCGGCGCGCCTTGCCCGCCGCCGCTGTTGAAGCGGGTGATGGAGCGGATGCATTGCGGCGGCATCCTGATCGGCTACGGCGAGACCGAGGCCGCGCCCTTGACCCATCTGACGGCGCTGGACGACAGCCCGGAGCGGCGCACCGAAACCGTCGGCACCAATCTGCCGCACCAGGAGGTGAAGATCGTGCGCCTGGCGGACGGACGCACGGCGGCGCGGGGCGAAGTGGGGGAAATCTGCTTTCGCGGCTACCACGTGATGCAGGGCTATTACGGCGATCCCGAGGCGACGAAGAAGGCGGTGGACGAAAACGGCTGGCTGCGCTCCGGCGATTTGGGGACGATGGACGCCGACGGCTACGTGCGCATCACCGGACGGCTCAAGGAGATGATTATCCGCGGCGGCGAGAACATCTACCCGCGGGAAATCGAGGAAGTCCTCTTCGCCCATCCCCAGGTGAGCCAGGCGGCGGTGTTCGGCGTGCCCGACGACTTCTACGGCGAGCAGGTGATGGCGTGGCTGCAACTGCGCCCCGGCGCGGCCGCGACCGAGGCGGAAATCCGCGCCTATTGCCGCGAGCAGCTCGCCCATTTCAAGGTGCCGCACTACATCTGGTTTGTCGAGGAATTCCCCATGACCGTCACCGGCAAGCTGCAGAAATTCCGCATGCGGGAAATGGCGCTGAAGAAGCTAAAGCCGGGATAGCCCGCCAGAGGCGGCTTATTTCGCCCCGGGAAGGCTTAAATGCCT
>JAIOJO010000036.1 GCA_019911985.1 Sulfuricellaceae bacterium
ATGGCATGCTGCCCACCTACCTATCCACATCGTCCCTTTCGGCGGGCAGCCTGTGGGGATCGCTGGCGGGATTCCTGGGTTTCTACACCCTGCTGCTCATCGCCGAGATGTTTTTGATGTTCAAGTACGCCCGTCTCGGCCCGGACGGGCACGGCGAGTCCGCCGCCAAGCTGCAGGCGGTTGCGGCTCACGCATAATCGAAAAGGAAACGAGATCATGCTGGATTACGAAACCCTGAAACTTATCTGGTGGCTGCTGGTGGGCGTACTGCTGGTCGGCTTCGCCATCATGGACGGTCACGACATGGGGGTGGGGATACTGCTCCCGTTCCTGGGAAAGAACGACACCGAACGGCGCGTGATGATTAACACTGTCGCGCCCCACTGGGACGGCAATCAGGTGTGGTTCGTCACCGCCGGCGGCGCCATTTTCGCCGCCTGGCCTTTTGTCTATGCCACCGCTTTTTCCGGCATGTACTGGGCCTTGCTATTGGTGCTGTTCGCACTGTTCTTCCGCCCGGTAGGCTTCGATTACCGTTCCAAATTGCCCGACCCGCGCTGGCGCGACGGCTGGGATTGGGCTCTGTTTGCCGGCAGCGCCGTGCCTTCGCTGGTGTTCGGCGTAGCCTTCGGCAACCTCTTGCTGGGCGTGCCTTTCCACTTCGACGACAGCCTGCGCTCCTTCTACACCGGCAGCTTCTGGGGCTTGCTCAATCCCTTTGCCTTGCTGACCGGAGCGGTCAGCGTCGCCATGCTCACGCTGCAAGGCGCTACCTTCCTGGCGCATCGCACGGAAGGCGATTTGCAGGCGCGGGCCCAGCATGCCGCCACGCTGTTCGGCGTGCTGCTGATCGCGGGCTTTGCGGGTGCGGGCGTGTGGGTTTCCGGCATGGAAGGATATGCGATAACGTCGGTTTTCGATCCCAATGCGCCCATGAACCCGCTGATGAAGGAGGTCGCTCGCGTGCCCGGCGGCTGGATCGCCAACTACGGCAAGGCCCCGCTGCTGTGGCTGGTGCCTGCTGCCGGTCTGGGGGGCGCGCTGATTGCCGTGCTCATGGTGCGCGCGGGCAAGACCTTGCTTGCTTTCGTCGGCTCGTCGCTGGCCTGCCTCGGCATCATCGGCACCGCCGGGGTATCCCTGTTCCCATTCATCATGCCGTCGTCCTCCGATCCCCGCTCCAGCCTCACGGCCTGGGACGCGGTATCCAGCCACTACACCCTGTGGGTGATGTTCTGGGTCGCGCTCATCTTCACGCCCATCGTACTGGCCTATACCGGCTGGGCCTACCGGGTGATGCGCGGCAAGGTGACCGACGACTACATCCGCGCCAACGATAAGGTTCTTTACTAAAAAGGAGGCGAATTATGTGGTATTTCACGTGGATTCTGGGCTTGGGCTTCGCGCTGCTCTTTGCCGTGATCAATGTCTTGTGGCTTGAATCAAGGGATGGTCAGGAGCAGGAAAAGCGCTGATGCGCCGGTACGCATAACGCAGCAGGCCGGAGGAGCCCCGACGGTATTCGCCTGCCAGCAAACCTTCTTCCTTCCTCCCGGCCTTTTCGCGATGACGGTTTCCTTTCGGCGGCCAAAGGCTTGCCGCGAGGCGATGCCTCTAGGCTGTGCGACGATATGCCACATTCGCAGGAGCAATGGCCGCACCTAAAATACCTCCCCATTATTAAATCAAAACAGGGAGCGTTTCATGATGTTTACTCCAAAACCCATCGCGTTGGCGCTTGCCTGGGCTTTGCCCGCAGCCGCCTCGCTAGCCGGCGATGCCCTGGCCGCCGATATTCCGGTCGCCACGCTGCCGGATGTGATCGTCAGGGCGGTCAAAACCGATGTCGGTCAGCCTGCAGGCGCAATCCTTGTCGATGAGGCCGGGCTAGCCCGTGCGACGGTCAGCGGCGATACCGCCGATCTTCTCGGCGGTCTGCCCGGCGTCAGCCTGTATGGCGCCGGCGGCGTTTCCAGCCTGCCTGCTATCCATGGCCTGGCGGATGACCGGCTGCGCATCAAGGTGGACGGCATGGACCTGATTTCCGCCTGCGCAAACCACATGAACCCGCCGCTGTCCTACATCGATCCGTCCAATGTCGGCAGCGTCAAAGTGTTTGCCGGCATCGTGCCGGTCAGCGTGGGCGGCGACAGCCTAGGCGGCACCATCGAGGCGAGTTCTCCGGCGCCGGAATTCGCCGCGGCGGGGCAGGGGACGCTACTCAAGGGCCGGGCCGGCACATTCTATCGCAGCAATGGCGATGCCAAGGGCGGCAATGTCTCGGCAACGGCCGCAAGCGAACAATTCAGCATGACTTATCGCGGTTCCAGCGTGGCGGCCGGCAATTACAGCGCGGCAAACGCATTCAAGCCGAGTGGCTTGGCGGCCGGCACAAGCCGTTGGCTGGCCGGCGACGAGGTGGGCTCTTCGGCTTATCAATCCGAAAATCAGTCGCTGGCATTTGCGCTGCGTCACGAGCGTCATTTGCTTGAACTGAGACTTGGGCTGCAACATATTCCCTACCAAGGCTTCCCCGATCAGCGCATGGATATGACCGACAACCGGAGCGAACAGGCCAATCTGCACTACACCGGCCAATACCGATGGGGCGCCCTGGAGGCCCGCGTATATAACGAAAATACGCGGCATAAGATGAATTTCCTCGAGGACAAGCTGCAGATATCGAACCCGGCGGGCATGCCGATGGATACGGAAGGGAAGAACGCCGGCATGCAAGTCAAGGCGGACATCGTTTTTTCCGAGCGCGATATATTCAGGGTGGGCAGCGAGTATCAGCGTTATCGCTTGAACGACTGGTGGGATCCGATTTCGACGGTAGTCGCCATGCCGCAGCAAGGGATGAAAGGCGGCGCCTTCTGGAATATCGATGAAGGTCAGCGCGACCGCTTCGATGTGTTCGGCGAATGGGAGGCTCGCTGGAATTCCCGCTGGCTGTCGCAATTCGGGGTGCGCAGCGGCACGGTGAGTATGAACACCGGAGAGGTGCGCGGCTACAACACGATCAATTATCCCGCCGCGACTTATGCGGCATTCAACGCGGCCGATCGCGGCAAAACCGACCGCAACTTGGATTTGACCGCGCTGGCCCGCTATACGCCGGATACCGAAAGAAGCTTCGAGTTCGGCTTGGCACGCAAAACACGCTCGCCCAATCTTTATGAGCGCTATGCCTGGTCGGCAAACAACACCATGGTAATGAACATGGTCAACTGGTTTGGCGATGGCAACGGCTATGTCGGGAATATCGATTTGAAGCCGGAAGTCGCCCACACCCTCAGCGCGACAGCCGATTGGCACGATGCCGCCGGGGAAAAATGGGGGCTGAAAGCCACGCCTTATTACACCTACGTCCAGGATTACATCGATGCCGTACCTTGCGCCGCCGTTGGCAAGACCTGTCCAGCCCGGACCGATGGGTTCGTAAACCTCAGCTTCGCCAACCAAAATGCCCGCCTCTACGGCCTGGACGTTTCCGGCAGTTTCCCGCTGGCGAAGAGCCGCGATTACGGCAGCTTCACGGCAAGCGGCGCGTTGAGCTATGTCAGAGGAAAAAACCTGAGCACAGGCGATAATCTCTACAACATCATGCCATTGAACGCGAAACTGGCCGTCGTGAACCGCTTGGGCGGCTGGACCGGGACCGTCGAAGCCCAGTTTGTCGATGCCAAGACAGACGTAGCGCAAGTCCGCAACGAGCTTAAAACCGCCGGCTACGGTTTGCTGAATCTGCGCGGCCGTTACGAGTGGAAGAAGCTGCGCTTCGATGTCGGCATAGAGAATGCCTTGAACCGGTTCTACAACCCTCCCTTGAGCGGGGCGTACGTCGGCCAAGGGAACGGCATGTCGACGGGGATTCTTCACGGAACGCCCGTTCCCGGCGCGGGCCGTTCGATCTATACCGGTCTGAGCGTGAAGTTCTGATTTGAGCTTGATCCATTGGACGCTGGCCTTGCGAAAGCCGTGCGGGCATCGAAGAATCGATGGATAACCGGGAATTGACCCGGCAAACAGGCCAAAACAGCGTCTCGGGCATAGGCATGATCTGGCTTCGAGTTTATAATCCGGGATTCCCTACTCGCGCCTCTTTATATCATGTTGAACATTAAACGCTACCGTAGCGACCAGCCGGATTTCCAGGGTCGTTTGCACGACCTTCTTGCCTTCGAGGGCGCCCAGGATGCCTCCATCGACGCCGTGGTGGCCGATATTCTCGCCGCGGTGAAAAGCCGCGGCGACGCCGCCGTGCTGGACTATACGCGCCGCTTCGACCGCCTGGATGCGGCGGCTATGAGCCAATTGGAAATTTCCCAAGCGCGGCTGCAGCAGGCCTTGGGCGGCTTGCCCGCGGAGCAGCGCGCCGCCTTGGAGTTGGCGGCGCAGCGGGTGCGTGTCTATCACGAGAAGCAGAAGATGGAGTCGTGGAGCTATCGCGAGGCCGACGGTACGCTGCTTGGCCAACAGGTCACGCCGCTGGATCGCGTCGGGCTGTATGTTCCCGGCGGCAAGGCGGCCTATCCTTCTTCGGTGCTGATGAATGCCCTGCCGGCCAAGGTGGCGGGGGTGGGCGAGTTGATTATGGTGGTGCCGACGCCGGACGGCGTGGTCAACGAACTGGTGCTGGCCGCCGCCGCGGTGTGCGGCGTGGAC
>JAIOJO010000384.1 GCA_019911985.1 Sulfuricellaceae bacterium
CCGTGCTGGCTCGATCCATCGAGCAAGCGGCGAGAAAGGGCGCGTGGGAGGAGGCAGAACAAAGCCTGGACGAACTGGAGCCGGCCTTTATCCGCGTGATGGCCTGTTCCGGGACGTTCGGAGCACCGCCCCGCCCGGATAGCGAAACCGCAACGCTGCACTAGTGTCGTGAATCAGAAATAGCGGAACACAATAAAACGGATGGATTTTTTCGCAGGGCAAGGCGCGAGGAGGCGACATAGCTTGGACTATGGCAACGACGAGCAACGCCGCCCTGCGAAAAAAGACGCCGTTTTATGTTTCGATATTTCTGATTCACGACACTAGCCTAAGCACAGCGAGATGAAAACCGCGCGCTCGATCCCTGTTCAATCGCCGCAGTCCAGCCCTTGGCATCGACGTTTTAGGAAATACGGGTATTCAGTACAAGATGCGCTTGACGCAAATTTTGGGGCAACCGAATCTTAAATTGGTGGGCGATACTGGGATCGAACCAGTGACCCCTGCCGTGTGAAGGCAGTGCTCTACCGCTGAGCTAACCGCCCAAAATTTGAAGCGGGATTAAACCACATTCCTCCCGGCCCGGTCAATCGGTGGACTACGGACGGCTTTGGCGAATGCGTCCGATGGCGTAAAATGCGCTTTTCCGACTCAACATAAGATTGCACCCGTCCATGGTCCGCACCCGCTTCGCACCCAGCCCCACCGGCTACCTTCATATCGGCGGCGCCCGCACCGCGCTGTTTTCCTGGGCTTTCGCTCGCCAGAACAAAGGCACTTTCGTGCTGCGCATCGAGGACACCGACCTGGAGCGCTCGACGCCGGAATCGGTGCAGGCGATACTCGATGGCATGGATTGGCTCGGCCTCGATTACGACGAAGGCCCGTTTTACCAGATGCAGCGCATGGACCGCTACCGCCAAGTGATCCGGCAACTCCTCGACGAAGGTAAAGCCTATCGCTGCTATGCCAGCAAGGAAGAGCTGGAGAAAATGCGCGAGGAGCAAATGGCCGCGGGCCTCAAGCCGCGCTACGACCGGCGCTGGCGCGATTCCGGCGCCACCCCGCCGGCGGGCGTGGAGCCGGTGATCCGCTTCAAAACCCCGCTGGACGGCGCGGTGGTCATAGACGATATAGTCAAGGGCCGGGTCGTGGTCAGCAACAGCGAACTCGACGACCTGGTCATCGCCCGCGCCGACGGCACGCCGACCTACAATTTCTGCGTGGTGATCGACGACTGGGACATGCAAATCACCCATGTCATCCGCGGCGACGATCATCTCAACAACACCCCGCGCCAGATCAACATCCTCCAAGCCTTGGGCGCGCCGCTGCCGCAGTACGGCCACGTGCCGATGATCCTCGGCGCCGACGGCGAACGCTTGTCCAAGCGCCACGGGGCGGTCAGCGTAATGCAATACCAGGAGGACGGCTACCTGCCGGAAGCGCTGCTCAACTACCTGGCGCGCCTGGGCTGGGCCAAGGGCGACGAGGAAGTTTTCAGCATGGATCAATTCGTCGAGTGGTTCGACATCGCCAACATCAGCAAATCGCCGGCCAAGTTCAACCCGGAAAAGCTGCTCTGGCTCAACCAGCAATATCTCAAGGGCGCCGACAGCGCCCGCCTCGCGCAACTGGTACGGCCCTTCATGGCAGCCGACTGCTGCGACCCGGGGCACGGCCCGCGCCTTGAGGACGCGATCGGCTTACTCAAGGAGCGCGTCAACACGGTTGAGGAGCTGGCCGATGCCGCCGTGTATTTCTATCGCCCGCTGACGCCGCACCAAGACTCGATGGCGCAGCACGTCACGCCGGACGTTCTCCCCGCGTTGCGCGACATGCGGGACAAACTGGCGCAGGTGGAATGGAATCGCGCCGCGATCAACGCCTTGATGAAGGCCATCGTCGCCGAACACGGCCTGAAATTCCCCAAGCTCGCCATGCCCTTGCGCTTGCTGGTCACCGGCGAAACCCAGACGCCCGCGGTGGACGCCGTGCTGGAATTGGTCGGCCGCGAGGAAACCTTGCGGCGCATGGCCCAGCATCTCGACGGCGCCGCGTAAAACTATTGACAGCCATCGCCTCGGCCAAGTATAGTGGCGGCCTTTCGGGGGTATAGCTCAGCTGGGAGAGCGCTTGCATGGCATGCAAGAGGTCAGCGGTTCGATCCCGCTTACCTCCACCAAATTAGTATTAACCCAAGCTCCCATGGGTTAAATAAACGCCGGTTTAGAAGCCCCAGCAGCACGGACTTCTTCCGGCGTTTATGCTTTCCGCAAGCTAAGAGCTTGTTCAGCCCGCCCAAAAATCCCCCGCCTAAACGCGGAAGCTTACGCCCACTCTCGATTTGCTATACTCTTCGAGAAAGCCGCATCGGCGCCGAAAGCAGCGCGTTTTATTCCTTGCCGGCTCTCGCCGCTGAAGAAATATCGATCGGGACGATGAAAGTTAATCTTACAACGACGTTTCTGCTCCTGTTTTTGGCCTCGCCCTGGGCCGGTGCGACCGCTTTGCTTGCGGGCGGCGGTTCTCACTCGCTGGCTATCGACCATATGCATAACGATAGGGTTTTGGCTTGGGGCGACAATTCCAAAGGCCAGCTCGGCACCGGCACAACGACTTCGTCGTCCTATCCGGTCGCGGTGTACGGCTTGACCAAGACGCAAAGCATCTCGACACGGCTGGACTTCAGTCTGGCGTCGGATCAAGACGGATACGCATGGGCTTGGGGATCGAATACGAGCGGGCAATTGGGCGATTACTCGACCACCAATAGGCTCACCCCGGTACGCGTTTCCGGCCTGAAAAACGTCATTCAGGTGGCCGCCGGAAACGCCTTTTCGCTGGCCTTAAAGAGCGACGGCAGCGTGTGGTCTTGGGGGTCGAATTCCAAGGGGCAGCTCGGCGTAGGCGTGACGACGCCGCCGACCACCCAGAGCACCTATCCGCTGCAAATTAGCGCGAGCGGTTTTTCGTCCATCCAGAAACTCTCCGCCGGAAGCGAATTCGCCCTCGCCTTGAAAAGCGACGGCACCGTGTGGTCCTGGGGCGCCAATGCGCGCGGGCAGCTCGG
This sequence comes from Sulfuricellaceae bacterium, assembly GCA_019911985.1. Lineage (GTDB taxonomy): Bacteria > Pseudomonadota > Gammaproteobacteria > Burkholderiales > UBA9220 > JAIOJO01. The sequence goes on from JAIOJO010000384.1 coordinate 3,074, forward strand.
CAACGGCAACACCACGGCGCAAACACTTCCGGTACAAGTGCTCATTCCTTCCGGCACCGCTATCGTCGACATCGCGGCCTGCGATCTGCACGCTCTCGCGCTGGACGCCAACGGAACGGTCTGGGCCTGGGGCGCGAACGACGCCGGCCAGCTAGGCGACGACACCACCGTGGATAGATACACGCCCAAACAGGCACTCGACCTGCAAAATGTGGGCGGCATCGCCTGCACCTCCACCGGGTCCATCGCGCTGGCCCGGGACGGCTCGATTTGGACTTGGGGCACCAACGACAAAGGCCAGCTCCTCGACGGAACCAGCACGCAACGCCACTACCCGGTCAAAGCGCAGGGCCCGGCGAATATCATCGAGGTCGCGGCGGGAGCCGCGCATGTCCTCGCGCTGCGTTCTTCCGGAGAAATCGCCGCATGGGGGGACAATACCAAAGGGCAGCTCGGCAGCGGGGACACGAAAGTCAGTTTCAATGCGCCTTTAACGGCCAAGGCCGATGCCGCGAACAACCTCAATATCGGCTCGGCCACGGTACCCCAGGGTAGCGTCAGCGGCACGCTCGGTAGTCTCAATGTAAGCGCTTCGATTCCGGTATCCGACCTGGATCGCGGGCAGATGGGCCAATATTTCGTCGCCGCCCTCGTTCCGAACGCGGGGACTTACTATCTCAACATTCTGGTCGGATGGACTCAAAGCGCCACGCCGATCCCTTACCAAGGAATCCAACCGTTGCAGAACGCCAGCGTTTCGGTGCTGCGCAATCTAGATGCGTCGGGAATAGTCGGCGCCCAGATTTACGCCGGCTACGGGCTTAACTATCAAGACATGCTTAACGGCCAAAAATACGGGCTTATCTACACGATCAAGTAAGGAAAATTAGATATCCCCGTTCAGGAACGGCCTCTGCATCGCAAACGGCGCATGATATGCTTACGATATGACTGCCGTGACCCTACAAGAAGCCCTGCGCATCGCCATTCAGCACCACAAAAGCGGCGACTTGCAAGCGGCCGAATCGATCTACCGCCAAATACTCCAGCAACAGCCCGAACATGCGGATGCCTTGCACTTGCTCGGCGTCGTCGCGCTCCAGGTCGGGCAATATCCGCTTGCCGCCGAACTGATCGCCAAAGCCATTGCGCTCGCCCCCGGCGCCGCCGACTACTACCCCAACTACGGCGAGGCCCTGCGCTGTTCCGGCAGGCCGGACGAAGCGATAGCCGCCTTTCGCCGCGCCATTGCCCTCAACCCCCAGCATTTCACCGCCTACAACAATCTCGGCATCGTGCTGAAAGACCAGAAACGCTACGGCGAAGCGATAGCCGCATGCCAACGGGCGATTGCGCTCAAACCCGATTATTACCAAGCCCACAATAACCTCGCCGCCGCCTACAAAGAACACGGCCAGCTCGCCGAGGCCGCGGAGCACTACCGCCGCGCCATCGCGCTGAATCCGCAAATCGCCGAGATCTACAACAACCTGGGCGGCGTACTGCAGGAACAGGGCAAGCTCGACGAAGCCATGGACGCCTTCCGTCTAGCCATCGCGTTGAAACCCGACCTGCATCCGGCCCATGCGCTGGTTATCGCGCTGCAGCAACGCGTCAAGCAAGACCCCTGGCTGGCCAGCCACGATATGGCCTCGTGGGCGGACTGGGGAAAACGATTGGCCGAGCAAGACGGCGGCGGCCTGTCGATCTCGGTCGTCATTTGCAGCGTCGACGACGCCAAGCTTGCGCGCATACGCGCCAATTACGAGGCCTTGCTGGCGGGAGAACGCTTCGAAATCATCGCCATCCGCGACGCCCGCTCGCTGTGCGAGGGCTACAATCGCGGCGTGCGGCAAAGCTCGGGGAAACTGCTGGTGTTTTCCCACGACGACATCGAAATACTCTCCCCCGATTTCCGCCACAAACTGAAAACCTACTTGAACGCCTACGACGTGATCGGCGTCGCCGGCACCCGCCGCCTCATCGGGGCATCCTGGGTCAGCGCGGGATGGCCCTGGCTGCATGGCCAAGTGGTGCACCCCGACGCCGCCAGCGGCGGCTACAAAATCTGCCTGTACGGCGTCAGCGCGCCGGTTCAGACCGGCATTCAGGCGCTCGACGGGCTGTTCTTCGCCTGCCGCCGCGAGGTGGCGGAACAAGTGGGCTTCGACGAGGAAAGCTTCGACGGCTTCCATTTCTACGACCTCGACTTCAGCTACTCCGCCTACCGCCAAGACTATCGCTTGGCCGTGTGCAACGACATCGTCGTGGTTCACCATTCCGAAGGGAAATACGACGCGATTTGGCAAACCTACGCCGAGCGCTTCGTGCTCAAGCACGGGGACAGCTTGATCCGGCAAGAACCCTCGCAAGACCTCTGCCTCACCGCCCAAGCCGATACCCCGCAACAAGCGCTGTCCTTCTGCAATCTGTATTTGAGCAACAGCTACCCCGGCGACCATTTCGCCGAATGGGCGCGGGTGTTCGACACCCCGAGTCCGGCCCAACTCGCACGCCAGCGCCAGGAGGCAGAGGCCAGCCACGGCGCGCCGCTGATTTCCGTGCTGCTGCCCGTCTACAACACGCCGGAAATCTGGCTGCGCCGCGCCCTCGATTCGGTGCTGGCGCAAAGCTGGCCGCATTGGGAACTGTGCATCGCCGACGACGCCTCGACCGAACCCCGCGTCAAGGCCGTGCTGGAGGAATACCGGCAGCGCGACGCGCGCGTCAAGCTGGCCCTGCGCGAACGCAACGGCCACATCTCGGCCGCCTCGAATAGCGCGCTGGAACTGGCCTGCGGCGCTTTTATCGCGCTGCTCGACCACGACGACGAACTCCCGCCCGATGCGCTGTATTGGGTGGCCAAGGAAATCGAGGCCCATCCCGGCGCGGCGCTGATTTACTCCGACGAAGACAAAATCAGCGTCGAGGGCGAACGCAAGGACGCCTATTTCAAGCCAGACTGGAATCCCGACCTGTTCCTGTCGCAAAACATGATCAGCCACCTCGGCGTCTACTGCACCGACCTGGTGCGCCAGCTCGGCGGCTTCCGTGTAGGCTATGAAGGCTCGCAGGATTACGACCTCGCGCTGCGCGTAATCGAGCGCACCGACCCCCGGCAGATCCGGCATATCCCGCGCTTGCTCTACCACTGGCGCACTATTGCCGGCAGCACCTCGCTGGACATTAGCGAAAAATCCTATGCCGCCGACGCCGCCTTGCGCGCCATCGGCGACCACCTCGTCCGGCGCGGCATCGCGGCCGCAGCCTCGAATACCCGCGATGGCCCCGGCATGTACCGCGTGCGCTACGCCCTTCCCGCAGCACCGCCCTTGGTCAGCCTGATTATCCCGACGCGCAACGGCCTGGATTTGCTGCGCCGCTGCATCGACAGTCTGTTGGCGAAAACCGCCTATCCCCATTACGAAATTTTGATCGTGGATAACGGCAGCGACGACCCCGCCGCGCTGGCCTATTTAGCGGAACTGGAAGCGCAGGGCCATGCGCGCATCCTGCGCGACCCCCGCCCCTTCAACTATTCCGCGATCAACAACGCCGCGGTGCGTGTAGCCCGCGGCGAGCTCATCGGCCTGCTCAACAACGACCTGGAAATCATCTCCCCCGACTGGCTGGACGAGATGGCCAGCCATGCGCTGCGCCCGGAAATCGGCGCGGTGGGCGCGCGCCTGTGGTACCCCGACGACACGCTGCAGCACGCCGGCGTGATTCTGGTCGGCGGCGTCGCGGCGCATGCTCACCGGCTCTCGCGCAAGGGCAGTGCCGGTTACGGCGGGCGCGCCGCGC
>JAIOJO010000385.1 GCA_019911985.1 Sulfuricellaceae bacterium
AGGATTCAGTTGTCAAGGAATCCTTGACAACTGCGGCGGACGGCAAGGTGTACCGGACCAAGCTCTACAACCTGGACGCCATTCTGGCCGTGGGCTATCGCGTTCGCTCGCCGCGCGGGGTGCAGTTTCGCCGCTGGGCCAGCACGGTGTTGGCGGAATACCTAAAGAAAGGTTTTTTGCTGGACGACGAGCGGCTGAAGAACCCCGATGGCCGTCCGGACTATTTCGACGAGATGCTGGCGCGCATCCGCGACATTCGTGCCTCCGAAAAGCGCTTCTATCAAAAGGTGCGCGACCTGTTTGCGCTGGCGGACGATTACGACACAACCGATCAGGCCACCCAGCAATTCTTTGCCACGGTGCAAAACCTGCTGCTGTATGCGGTGACGCAGCAGACCGCCGCCGAAATCATCGTTTCCCGCGCCAACCCCGCCGATGCGCATTTTGGCTTGCTCACCTGGAAGGGTGCCCAAGTGCGCAAGCAGGACATCCTGGTGGCGAAGAACTACCTGACCGAAGACGAAATCGACACGCTGAATCGCTTGGTGGTCATCTTTCTGGAAACCGCCGAGCTGCGCGCCAAGCGGCAAACCATCACCAGCATGGCTTTTTGGCGCGAGAACGTGGGGCAAATCATCGCCACCAACGGTTTCCCCCTGCTGGCGGGTGCGGGATCGGTCAGCCATGCCCGCATGGAGCAGCAGATTACCCCGCTATTTCTGAATTACGACCAGCGCCGCAAAGCCCAGGAGGCCCAAGCAGCAGATGCGCTGGACGAGGCCGAGCTGAAGGCGCTGGAAGACCAGATCAAACACCGCAAGGACTCTAAATCATGACCAAAGAAGAGCTCAGCCAACTCGGCAAAACACTCTGGGCTATCGCTGATGATCTGCGCGGCGCGATGAATGCCGATGACTTTCGCGACTATATGTTGTCGTTCCTGTTTTTGCGCTATCTCTCGGACAACTACGAGTTGGCGGCGAAGAAGGAGCTAGGCAATGATTACCCAACACCTAAAGAGGGTGACCGGCGCGCACCGCTAGCGATCTGGTACGAAGAGAACGCCGAAGATACCGAAGACTTTGAAAAGCAGATGCGCCTCAAGGTGCATTATGTGATCGAGCCGCTGTACCTCTGGAGCAGCGTTGCCGAAATGGCGCGCACCCAGCACGACGATCTATTGGATACCCTGTGGAAAGGCTTCAAGTACATCGAGGAGAAATCATTCGAGAGTACGTTTCAGGGGCTGTTTTCCGAAATCAACCTGCACTCCGAAAAGCTGGGCAAGAAACCGGCGGATCGCAATGCCAAGCTCTGCACCATCATTCAGAAGATCGCTGAAGGCATTTCGAAATTCAGTACCGACACCGATATTCTGGGCGATGCCTATGAATACCTGATCGGTGAATTCGCCGCCGGTTCCGGCAAAAAGGCGGGCGAGTTCTATACCCCGCAACAGATTTCCACCATTCTGTCCGAGATCGTCACGTTGGACAGTCAGGAACCCAAAAACGGCAAAAAGAAAAAACTGAGCAAGGTGCTGGACTTTGCCTGCGGCTCGGGTTCGCTGCTGCTGAATGTGCGCAAGCAGCTTCATAAAGAGGGCGGCACAATCGGAAAGATTTACGGGCAGGAAAAGAACATCACCACCTACAACTTGGCGCGCATGAACATGCTGCTGCACGGGGTGAAGGATACCGAGTTTGAAATTCACCACGGCGACTCATTGCTCAACGACTGGGATATTCTCAATGAGATGAACCCGGCCAAAAAGCTGCAATTCGATGCCGTGGTGGCGAATCCGCCCTTCAGTTACCGTTGGGAGCCGAACGAAGCACTGGGCGAGGATTTTCGCTTCAAGAACTACGGCCTTGCCCCGAAATCTGCCGCCGACTTCGCCTTTCTGTTGCATGGTTTTCACTTCCTGAGTGAAAGCGGCGTGATGGCGATCATTCTGCCCCACGGCGTGCTGTTCCGTGGCGGCGCGGAAGAGCGCATTCGCACCAAGTTGCTCAAGGATGGCCATATCGACACCGTGATCGGCCTGCCCGCCAATCTGTTTTTCTCCACCGGCATCCCAGTCTGCATTCTGGTATTGAAACGATGCAAAAAGCCGGATGACGTGCTTTTTATCAATGCCAGCTCTGAAGGCAATTTCGAAAAGGGTAAACGGCAAAACCGCCTGTTGCCGGAACACATAGCCAAGATCGTCAGCACCTACCAATACCGCAAAGAAGAGGCGCGCTACTCCCGGCGGGTGTCGATGGAGGAGATCGAGAAAAACGATTTCAACCTGAATATTTCCCGTTACGTGAGCACCGCAACGGATGAGGAAAAGATTGATTTGCAGGCGGTGAATGCTGAACTAAAAGAGATTGAGAAGCGTGCGGCAAAGGCAGCCGAAACACACAATGCATTCCTCAAAGAGTTGGGGCTACCGCCGATCTAAATGAAGACTGCAAGATCAGGCTTAACAAGTCGCCACACCTGAAGCGTGCTTGGACGTTGAATGTCTGAAAATAGGTGTAAACCAGAAGTAATTCGTATTTGGCCGAATCGGCAGCTAAGGCCGAGGGGCAGACATCATGCTATCTAGCTTGCTTAAACCCAGATAATCCATTAGGCAGCTCTTCGAGCCTACGCGAGCGCTGGCGGACGACTTGCGGCCATTTTCGCTGCTTGTTCGTCGTCCATGGAACAACCATGGACTCCTCGCAAGCAACGAAACTGTCTCGCAACCCGCCTCGCCATCATCTCGCGTCCTAATGGATTATCTGGGTTAAAGGGTCATGTTCAGAAGTTTGCCCCCGGATCGGGGCGCAAACTTCAAAGATTCATCCGCCGCCACCGTGATCCAATCGCCATGACCATGCGGTTTCACCCCGCCAATAGCCGATCCGAGGCCTTATACCGAGGCGGCTAGGCAATCTTCAACCAGCAGACGAATCTCGCTCTCCTCGTCGGCGTCGATTGTTAGCACCGGCTTGGAACCCGCGCGGCCCAAGTGCAGGCGGTTAGTCTGGTTTGCTGCGTCATCGAGCGCGAAACCCAAAAAATCCAGAGGATCGCAAATCAGCGAGCGAATCAGCGGCGCATGCTCGCCGATCCCGGCCGTGAAGACGAGCGCATCGAGGCCGCCCGCTTTGGCGGCGAAGGCGCCGATAGCCCCCCGCACCTGGCGGCAAAAATACTCCACCGCAAAACGCGCCGCGGCGCTGCCGCTGGCAAGCAGTTCCGCCATTTCGTTGCTTTCCCCGCCGGATAGGGCCAACAAGCCCATGCGGTGAAATACCAAGTCGGCCAATTCGTCCTGCGTATAGCGTTTAGCCAGTTCCAGCATGACGCCGGGGTCGAGATCGCCGCTGCGCGTGCCCATCGGAATGCCGCCTGCGGGCGTATAGCCCATCGTGGTATCGACCGATTGCAAATTTTCCAGCAGGCACAGGCTCGCGCCGGAACCCAGATGGGCCACGGCCACCCGGCCCTTGGCGGCGGAGCCCAGGATAGCGGGCAATTCCCTCGCCACGTGGGCATAGTTGAGGCCGTGAAAACCGTAACGGCGCAGCCCCAATTCTTGAGGGATGGGCAAACGCCGCGCGTATTCGGGCAAAGAAGCGTGGAAAGCCGTATCGAAGCAAGCGATTTGCGGCACGTCGAAGCGCGCCGCGCACAACTCGGCCCCCAGCAAGTTGCCCGGCATGTGCAGCGGCGCCAGATGGGTGATGGCACGCAGCCGCGCTATCTCGCCCCGGTCGAGCCGGCGCGCCGCCGCGACGATGTCTCCGCCATGGACAAAGCGGTGGCCCACCGCCGCGGGCCGGTCGCCGGCCAAATCCTGCATCAGCCGGTCGAAGGCCTCGCCATGGTCATGCGGAAAACCGTGCCCGATATGCTCGTAGCGGAAATCGCGTCGGCTGCCGTCAGTGCGAAACAGGCTGGCCTTGAGGCTGGACGAGCCGCTGTTGAGGGTGAGAATAGGCAAATTCTTCATAGCCGAGACTCTAGCACGCCCGCGCAAAACAAACTCCGAACCGAGAATGGGTTTTGCCCCTAATACGGCCACGCCCAATTGTCGGCCTCGGGCAGATCGACGCCGTGCTCGTAGGCATAGCGGCGGCACTCGATCTGCTTGTCGCGCAATTTTTGCTTGACGTGGGCGCCTGCCACGCGCAAGTCGGTAACGCGGTCGATCACGTCGATGGCCAGGCTGAAACGGTCGATCTCGTTCTGGATGGCGAGTTCCAGCGGCGTATTGATGCTGCCTTTCTCCTTGTAGCCGCGCACGTGCATATTTTTGTGATTGGCGCGGCGGTAGGCGAGCCGGTGGATCAGCCAAGGATAGCCATGGAAATTGAAGATGACCGGCTTGTCCACGGTAAACAGGCTGTCGAAATCCCGATCCGGCAATCCATGCGGATGCTCGCCGGCGGGCGTCAGCTTATACAGGTCGACCACATTGATGAAACGTATTTTCAGATCGGGAAAGCTTTCCCGCAACAGCACCGTCGCGGCCAAGGCTTCCTTGGTGGGAATATCGCCCGCCGCCGCCATCACCACGTCCGGTTCGGAGCCGTCGTCGTTGCTCGCCCACTCCCATATCCCGATGCCCTTGGTGCAATGCTTGATCGCCGCATCCCGGTCCAGATACTGCACGTGCTTCTGCTTGTCGCAAACGATGACGTTGATGTAATCGGTGCTCTTTAGGCAGTGCTCGGATACCGCCAACAAGCTATTGACGTCGGGCGGCAAGTAGATGCGGGTGACGTTCGGGCTTTTATTCACCACCACGTCGAGAAATCCGGGGTCCTGGTGGGTGAAGCCGTTATGATCCTGCCGCCAAACGGTGGACGTGATGAGCAGGTTCAGCGACGACAGCGGCGCGCGCCACGGGATTTCCTTCGCCATGGCGAGCCATTTGGCGTGCTGGTTGAACATCGAGTCGATGACATGGACGAAAGCCTCGTAAGTGGAAAAAAAGCCGTGGCGGCCGGTCAGCAGATAGCCTTCGAGCCAGCCTTCCAGGGTATGTTCGGAGAGCATTTCCATCACCCGGCCGTCCGGCGACAGTTCGCCGCCGTCGGCGTCTTCCGGCAACATATCGGCCAGCCAGGTCTTCTTGCTGACTTCATAGATATTGTCGAGCTTGTTGGAGGCGTTTTCGTCCGGGCTGAAGACGCGGAAATTGTCCATGTTATGGCGCATGATGTCGCGCAGGAACTTGCCCAGCGGACGGGTATTCTCGGCCGTGGCCGTGCCCGGCTGGCCGACCTCTATCATGTAGTCCCGGTAGTCCGGCAGGCGCAGGGCCCGCCGCAACAGGCCGCCGTTGGCGTGGGGGTTCGCGCTCATGCGGGATGAACCCTGGGGCGCGAGGGCCTTAAGCTCGGCGCGCAAGCGGCCTGTCTCGTCGAACAACTCCTCGGGCCGGTAGCTGCGCAGCCAGTCTTCCAATTGCTTGAGGTGCGCCGGATTATTGCGCACGTCGCCTATCGGCACCTGGTGCGCGCGCCAATAGCCTTCCACGCGATGCCCATCGACTTCTTTCGGGCCGCTCCAGCCCTTGGGGCTGCGCAATACGATCATCGGCCAGCGCGGGCGTTCCGGCTTGCCGCCGCTGCGCGCCGCTTGCTGGATGCGGCGGATTTCCAGCACGCATTGCTCCAAGGTATCCGCCATGGCCTGGTGCATGGTTTCGGGGTCGCTCCCTTCGACGAAATACGGCGTCCAGCCGTAGCCCTTGAAGAGATTTTCGAGTTCCTCGTGGGAGATGCGCGCGAGGATGCTGGGGTTGTTGATTTTGTAGCCGTTGAGGTGAAGTATCGGCAGCACCGCGCCGTCGCGGGCCGGGTTGAGGAATTTGTTGGAATGCCAGGACGTCGCCAGCGGAGCCGTTTCAGCCTCGCCATCGCCCACCATCACCGCCACCAGCAAATCCGGATTGTCGTAAGCCGCACCGAATGCGTGCGAAATGCTGTAGCCCAGCTCCCCGCCTTCGTGAATGGAACCCGGCATCTCCGGCGTGCAATGGCTGCCGATGCCGCCGGGGAAGGAGAACTCCTTGAAAAACTGGCGCATCCCCTCCTCGTCTTCGCCCTTATTCGGATAAATCTCGCTATAAGTTCCTTC
>JAIOJO010000386.1 GCA_019911985.1 Sulfuricellaceae bacterium
GTCCGAGCGGGCCGGACAAGTCCTCGTCGAGGTGGGCGTAGCGCGCTCCGGGGATGTGCGAGCCAAGATAAGCCCGGCGCCCGGCTTCAGTGTCGGTCAAGGTAAAGCGGCAGTCGAATACGACCCAGTCCGGGTCGTCTAGGCGGCGTGTCAACTCCTCGCTGTTAACCAGGGTGGTGTAGGCCATGCTGGACTAGTAGCCGCCCTTGCCGAAAGGCTTGGGCAAACCGGCAACCTTGGCGGCTTGGCGGTTGGGCTGCATCGGGAAGAGGGTATATAAGTGTTTTTTCCAGTCCGTGCCGGGATGGTCGGCGTCGAAATCCTTGCACATGTTGCGGAAGTTGGGGGTCTGTCCATCTTCTTTGTATTTTTCGCGCATGTAGTTGACGACTAGCCAGTGTTCGTCGGTGAGGGTGATTTTCTCCGACTCGGCGATGACTTTAACGATGTCATCGCTATAATCCGGCTCCAGCGTAAAGCCTTCGTCGTCGGTTTCCACTTCTTGGCCATTTACTACGTAGCTCATGTTTGCTCCTATGTTTAAGTTAAGGTTGGGTTGGAATCAAGCACCGGTACCGGCCCGGCAACCCCGCGTTCGGCCGGATTCAGCCGCCCACCGGGGCAAAGGATTTATGGGGCACGAAAACGCCGCACCCTATTTTTCGATTTTTGCCTAAACCGCGCTCCAATAATAGAAGCGACTTATCGGGAGGCAAATCGTACAACGCCAGGCTGTAAGCGACAACCTTTGCGTTGCCTGTATCGACTACATGGGGCTTGCCGCATACCATCCTGCATCGGATTCCCATTTCCTGTAATTCCCGATGAATTTCATCCATAAACGAAATTTCATCGTTATGGTCGTTGGTTACATAGGGGGAATGTATGGCGACGTAAGGATGGAGTTCTCGCAGTTTGACAGGCCCCACGAGTAGCGTGTCTTCGCCGATATTGAGTCGTTGCCCGGTCAATGATTTTGCATCGTCGATCCGGGTGCGCTTTATGCGCAAAGTTATTGTGGCCCGCCGCGAGAGCAGGAGGTTGCCATGTTCGGTCGCGGCGCCGTGTATCGGTATAATGCCGACGTTTTCTTCATCGCGAAGCCAGGGAAGAACGCGAACAATTTCTTGTAGGAGTCGATAGCCGTGATCGATGGGCATGCTTTTCCCTTCGACGGAAAAAACGGCGTCTATCATTGTGGCTTCCTGTAAAGGAGCGGGTTCGGTTGTATACATAATTTATGCGCTGAATGGATTATTCGGAAGGGGCTTGCGATCGCGCCCAATCCAACATCATGGCGGCCCATTGCTCCGCCATGCTAGCGTCTATGTCGAAAATGGTAAATCGGCTGCGTTCGCGTATGCGGATGCGCAGCAGCGGCATGCCGCCGCCTTCGTAGTCGACATGTTGCAATTCGACTTCCTGGCCGCCGTATGGGGCTTTGAGCTTACCTATGCTACGAATTTGATCCATATTTACCTTGTAAACCGGGTGGGTTTGTAAGTTGATGCTTTAAGCGAAAATTCAAGGGGCGAGGGGCGAATTTGATGGGGCGGTCACTTGGCAGCATCAGAATTCACTGATATTATCATCTTCCCAATTATATCCGATGATAACCCCGGATCAATACCCGAGTAGATTAATTGCCTATTTTGATAGGGGCCTACTACCCCAAATGGGTAGTTGCGAGGGAGGTGGCGAATTCACTAGCATAGCGCTAACTTGCTG
>JAIOJO010000387.1 GCA_019911985.1 Sulfuricellaceae bacterium
ATCTGGCCAACGATATCTGGCTGAACCGCATTCTGCGCGACCTCGGCGCGCAAGCCCTGCGGGGGATGGGCGCATGACGCCGACGGTCGGATTCGCCGGGATGACCCATCTGGGCATCTGTTCGTCGGTGGCGGTCGCCGCGCGCGGCTTCCCGACCGTGTGTTTCGATGCAGACCCCGGTCTGATCGCCGACCTTCGAAACGGAAGGCCGCCGGTGATCGAACCGGATCTGCCGGAGATGCTGGCCGGTAATCGGGAGAGCCTCCGCTTCACGTCCGAGGCCGGCGATCTCGCGTCCTGCGATATCGTCTATATCTCGGCGGACGTGCCCACGGACGAGGCCGGCGAAAGCGACCTCACCGCGATCGACGCCTTGATTGCTGACGTGATTCGGCACCTTTCGCCGAAGGCGATCCTGGTTGTGCTTTGCCAGGTGCCGCCGGGCTTCGTTCGGGCGCTTCCCATGCCCGGCGAGCGGTTGTTCTATCAGGTGGAGACCCTGATTTTCGGTCGGGCGATCGAAAGGGCGACGACGCCGGAGCGGTTCATCGTTGGATGTGCGGAAGCCGGCCGTCCCTTGCCGGCGGCGTATCTGACGCTCTTGGAAGCGTTCGGCTGTCCCATCCTGTCCATGCGGTACGAGAGCGCGGAGCTGACGAAGATCGCGATCAACTGCTTCCTTGTCGCGTCCGTCAGTGCCACCAACAGCCTGGCGGAGATCTGCGAGCATATCGGCGCGGACTGGTCCGAAATGGTCCCCGCCCTGCGGCTGGACAAGCGGATCGGAAAACATGCCTATCTTTCGCCCGGCCTCGGCATCGCCGGCGGCAATCTGGAAAGGGATTTGGCGACCGTCAGGCGGCTCGCGCAGGAGAACGCCACCGATGGCGGCGTCGTCGCGGCCTGGGTCGAGAACAGCCGCCACCGCCGCGACTGGGTGGCGCGAATCCTGGCGCGGGAGCTCCCGGCGGCGGACCGCGCATCCGTGGTCGCGATTCTCGGACTCGCTTACAAGGCGAATACGCACAGCATCAAAAACTCCCCTGCGGTGGCGCTGGTGAACGACTTGCGGGGCCGGCGGGTCAGGGTGTTCGATCCCGTGGTTTCGGCGGCAGTCGTCCCCGGAGCGGAACCCGCGCAGTCGGCGATCGACGCCATGAACGGCGCCGATGCGCTCGCGCTCATGACGCCGTGGCAGGAATTTCAAGATATCGAAATCCCGCAAATCGCTCGGGCGATGAAAGGGCGCCTCGTGATCGATCCCTATGGTGTCTTGGATGGCGCCGTTGTCGCGAAGTGCGGCCTGGACTACTTTTCGTTGGGCGTGCCGCCAAGGCGCGCCGGCGATCAGGAAGATCCGGCGAACAGGAAAATTTAGATGATTGAGAAATGGCGATTGGACGCCCTCCCGGCCCCCGGCCATTTGATGGTTCTTGTTCCAAATCATCAAAAGCCGTCTCAATCGAACGGCTCGACGCTTGATCATTAATTTCATCGATTGCGATCATTTGTGTCGTGAATTCCGGCCGCGACCCGCCACCGACAGGCGCCGGTAATCCGGCGCGTACCCTCATTGTGGCGCACACAAGATCTATTGCGGTTCCTGGGGCGCCACGAAGTGGAGAGCGTTGGCGTCCGATCAAGAGGCCAAAGTCGGATTCGGTGGATTATGGCCGCGGAGACCGGACGCTCCGGATACTAACGCCGAGTACGACGACGGAGGATGAGGAATGCTGGAACACTTGAACGCGAAACCGACGCCGCCTTCACGGGTGGTCGTCCTGGGTGCGCGCGGATTTGTTGGCGGCGCTTCGGTGCGCCGCCTTCTCTCCGAGGGAATCGAGGTGCTTCCGCTTGGGCGTGACGATGTTGACCTTGTTGAGGGTGGTGCCGCGCTTTACAAGCATGTCAGAGCGGAAGATACACTGATCTTTGTTTCGGCGAAGGCGCCGTGCCGGGACCCGTCGATGTTAGTGGAAAATATGCGGATGGCTGAAACCGTTTGCCGGGCGCTGGAGGAGAGAGCGGTCAATCATGTCATCTATATCAGCTCGGACGCCGTCTATCGCGATTCTGCAGCGCCATTGAACGAAGACTCTTGCGCCGAACCGGGATCAATACACGGCGCGATGCATCTCGCTCGGGAGATCGCGCTCAAGAATTCGTATGGCGGGCCGCTCGCCATACTCAGGCCCAGCCTGCTTTACGGAGTCGCCGATCCGCACAACGGTTACGGTCCGAACCGGTTTCGACGGCTGGCGGCCGAGGGCGCGGATATCGTGCTTTTCGGCGAGGGCGAAGAACGGCGCGACCATGTCCTGATCGATGACGTGGCCGAGATCGTCTGCCGGGTCGTGATGCATAAAAGTTGGGGCACCTTGAATATTGCCACGGGGGCCGTCGCATCATTCCGCGAAATCGCGGAATTGGTGGCGGCGTATTTCGACCCGCCGCCAGCGATTAGGATGACGGAACGCCAGGGGCCGATGCCACATGGCGGCTATCGGGCATTCGACATAAGGGCAGGCGGCGCGGCGTTTCCCGATTTTCGCTACAGCTCATTGGCCGAGGGACTTGCGCGCGTACATGAAGAAGCGGGGGAGAAAGGTTGATGGCTGAAATTAACTTGTTGAGGGCCCTGCCGAAATCCAAGCGCAACGTCGCGAAGCGCGAGGGGGCGAAGAATTCAGAAGTCGTTCGAATCTCCAAGGAATATGGCGAACAGTATTTTGATGGCCCGCGCGAATACGGTTACGGAGGCTATCGCTACGACGGACGGTGGATACAGGTTGCCCGCGACATTGTCGAACATTTCGACCTGAAAGCGGGAGATCGAGTTCTTGATGTTGGGGCCGCTAAAGGTTTTTTGATAAAGGATTTAATGGCTGTGTGCCCGGGACTCGAAGTGTTCGGGGTGGATATCTCTGAATACGCGCTGATGCACTGCGAGCCAGAAGTGGTCGGTCGCCTGCACCTTGGGAGCGCGGATCATCTGCCATTTCCGAGCGGCAGTTTCGAGTGCGTATTGGCGATTAACAGCATTCACAATTTGCGGCGAGATCGATGCAAGACCGCGTTGCGCGAAATTCAAAGACTGAGTAAGGGACGCGCATTTGTACAGGTGGATTCATACCGCACTAAGGAGCAAAAAGATATTTTTGAAAGCTGGGTTCTTACGGCGGAATTTCATGATTATCCAGATGGGTGGATAAATCTTTTTAATGAATCTGGATATACTGGCGATTATTATTGGACAATAATAAACTAATCCATATTAACTCTTGCCGGTTATTTGATTGGGGTGGAGATGACAGACGCGTTCGAAACCAGAATCGTTTCCCACCATATTGGCGGGCGGGGTTACGGCGTCGCATTCAATGCGCCGGATCAGTTCCGAACCGATATCGTCCATGTGCTCTACGAAGCCGATGCGGAGAGCGTCGAGGAGATGCTGGACAATCCGGATACGCCGCAGGGCCGGCTTCTGGAGAAGCCTATTCTGTTGCCGTATTGCCTAGGGAAAACGGACGGTCCCGCCAAGCTCAACGTTACTGCCAACGCCTATGCGAGTTCGTTGCTACAGCCGAACGATAGCTTCTTTCCATTCTATTGCGAGATCGCGATTCACCCGGCAATCTACGACGTCACCTACGACGACATGCTGGAGGTGGTAAAACAGGCCGAGGTGGAGGTTCGAACTCTGGACGGATTGTTCGCGGCCGGCGACATTCCGTTCAAGCCGCTACCCGATGTTCTGTCACTCGACACCCAGGGCATGGAGCGCGACATAATGCAGGGCGCGGAGAACACCATCCGCGCCGGCGTTCTGGCCATCAGTACCGAGATCGAGATCCTGTCCATGTATCGTGGCCAGCCGCTGCTGGGCGACATCCTTCAGCAATTGAACGAATTCGGATTCTATTTCGCCGGTTTCACCAACACCCATGACGTCTCGCCCTACCGCGCGCCGGTAGGGTTGCGCGGCAAGGGCTTCCCGGGGTTCGGCGACGCATTATTTCTGCGCCGCCTCGATACCATGGCCGGGAGTTTTCCTGATCCCGCCGAACGTTTTATTAAGCTCAAGAAAATGGCATTCATCGCCATCAATTTCGGGCATGTGGAGTATGCGTTGCAGGCGCTGGAGGGGGCTCGCGCCCTGGAAAACGAAGTCGATCCGGCGGTTGTCGCTCCGCTTGCCGAGCGTCGCTATTTCCAGTTTCTGAGCACGTTCGACGCGGCCGCACAGGCAGTCCGTCGAAGCTTTCCCCCCATCTTCGGCATCACCAAAGAAGCGCGTCCCAAGGAGGCGCCGGGGACAGCGCCAACTTGGTACGACCGCCATCACTACGCGGCGGCAGCCCATTATAACGAATTGGTAGCGGCGGGGGTGCCGTCCGACACCGCACCCGAACTGTTCCGGCTGATGGACAAGGGCATCGAACGACTGCGCTATCTGCTGGTGGTTGAACCGCATCATCTGTCCGGCCGGATCCGCCATCTTGTTCGCCGCGATCCGAAAAAGGCGGTGGCGAAGCTGATCTATTACGGTCTCAACTATGTCGGCCTGGCGCCGCGCCTGTTGGCGGGGCGGGCGGCAACGCCGGCCCTGGCGCCGCGCATAGACAGCCTCACGGGCGTGGAGTCCGGTTATTCGGCCGTAGAGTCGGTGTTGCTCAATCACGGCTTTGGCGTGACGGCTGAGTTGGTGCGCGAACGGAGATTGAAGGCCGAACGTTTCATCCGATCGTTGCCAGCGGAGATGGCCGCAGACGAAGGCGGACCGGTTGAAGGGTGACGGCGTGGGCAGACGTCCAGCGGTAACATCCGACAGGTTGCGGCGCGGTTATCGTGTCCGCCGGCCGGGTGGCCGAAACGGCCCGTCGAAATTATGACCGCTGATCCGTCGAGGGCTCCGGTAGCCCCGGTGGCGGGAGCGGCGCCGTTCTATTTCATGGCTACGTTTTGGGGCGCGCGCCACCGGGAATGGTTCGTGCGCTTCACCCTCGCCTCGCTGCTGGCGCCCAATAACATTCCCGGCCTCGACGACCCGCATCGATGTCGTTTCCAAATCTGCACCACGCCGGCAGATTGGAATGCATTGCAGGACGATCCGATGATGGTCGAACTGCGTAAATTCATGCAGCCGGAATTCCTCGAAATCGCGGAAGAGAAAGCCGGCGCGCATAAATACCGCCGCATGACCGACGGTCATCTTGCGCTAACGCGTAAATGTTACCGCGACGGCGCATGCGCGATCTATGTTGCCCCCGATACGATCATACCGGATGGATGCATCGTCGAATTGCAACGCCTCTTCAGGAAAGGCAAGAAGGTCGTGCTGTGCACGGCCATCCGTTTCGACCTGGAGGGCGTTGAGGCCGAGCTACGGCGACAGGGCGTCCTGCGTTCCGGCGCGCCGCTAGTGCTTTCGCGGCGCGACGCCGTCCAAGTGGGTTTGAATAACCTTCATGCCGAATCTCGGGCCGGGAACTACGACGCCGGCAATTTCGGCGAGCTCGCTCCGGAGCATAATCGCACGAATTTCCCGACCTGCTGCTATTTCGAGGTGCCCGGGGAGGCGGGGGTGGTTATCCACACCCATAACTGGGCCCCGTTCATGATCGATTTCTCGACGCTGGATCGGCACGACGCGGCGGCGCTCGAACGGTGGGCCATCGACGGCGATTATAACTACTGTAACTTCGGCGCTACCGGGGTTGATCGCGATATTCACATTGTGCGCGATTCCGACAGCATCATTCTGATCGGTCTGACGCCGGGAAACGAAATGGTGCCTTCGGCCAAGTCTCAGCCGATCAAGACGCTGCCCGTCATCGGCGACTGGACCAAGGGCTATATGATCAACCGCGTAGTCTACGACCGCCAGACCGATCCGCTGCGGCGCGCGATCTATCCCATTCCGGTCCGCTGGCACAGCCGGGACATCGGCCCGGAATGGGAGGAAGCGGAGGGGCGGGCGCGCGGCATAATGGCGATGTATGCCACCGTCGACTTGCATCCGCTGAAATTATTCCGACGCGCCGGTTCGTCTGCCGAACGCGCAACATGGCGGCAATCGGGCTGGGGCCTCAGATTTCTATGGAATTCGTTTGTGTTGGCCCTGATCGTATCGACGATTCACAAGTCTAACTACCTGTGGCCGCTTTTGTGGTCGTATAT
>JAIOJO010000388.1 GCA_019911985.1 Sulfuricellaceae bacterium
GTTCAAGGCCCAAGCTACGAACTCCAACGGCGAAGTGTACATGGTTAAAAACAAGGAAATGCTGAACGACTACCCGCCCTACGGGCAAGCGGCCGTTCCTGCTTCCTGCCTGCGTAACCACCTGATGCTGAAGGAAATGAAAGAAGGCCGTGGTCCGATTTACATGGACACCGTCACCGCTCTTGCCAAACTGCGTGAGACTCTGTCCCCACGCGAAGTGAAGCATCTGGAAGCCGAAGCTTGGGAAGATTTCCTCGACATGTGCGTCGGCCAATGCGGCGTCTGGGTGGGTGAGAACATCGAACCGGAGAAGAAAAACTCCGAGCTGATGCCTACCGAACCGTACCTGCTCGGCTCCCACTCCGGATGCTGCGGCATTTGGGTGTCCGGTCCGGAAGACGTCGGCGCGCCAACCAGCGAAGCCAAAGATGGCGTTCCTGCCCACCTGCCTAGCGGCTGGAACTGGGGCTACCGCTCCATGACCACCATCAAGGGCCTGTTCACTGCCGGCGACGGCGTAGGCGCTTCTGGCCACAAGTTCTCCTCCGGCTCCCATGCTGAAGGCCGTATGGCTGCCAAGGCGATGGTCAAGTACTGCATCGACAACAAAGACTGGAAACCGGAACTTGACACCGACGCAGCAACTCTGGTGGAAGAGATCTACAAGCCGGTGCGTAACTTCCTGGAATTCAAGGACTACACTACCGCTATCGACGTGAACCCCAACTACATCACGCCGAAAATGCTTCAGTTCCGCCTGCAAAAAATCATGGACGAGTATGTTGCTGGCGTAGCCACCTACTACACGACCAACGACAAGATGCTGGCCGTTGCCGAAGACAAGCTGGAGATGCTGAAAGAAGACGCCATGAAGATGCGTGCAAAAGATCTGCACGAACTGCTGCGCGCTTGGGAAAACTACCATCGCATCCTAACAGCTGAAGCCCATATGAAGCACATCCAGTTCCGCGAAGAGTCCCGCTACCCGGGCTTCTACTACCGCATGGACAAGAACTTTGTCGATGAGGAAAACTGGAAATGCTTCGTGAACTCCGTGTATGACAAAACCACCAAAAAATGGACCGTGTTCAAGCGCGCCCACGTGGATTTGGTAGACAAGAGCAAACTGTTCAAAGCCGCCGCGCACTAAGACGACTGAAAACATGCAGTAGAACTGAGCCGGGCGCCGTAAGGTGCCCGGTTTTCATTTCCGGCATAAGGACGTCCGCGTTAGAACCTTATTCCATAAACACGCCATATGGCGCATTTTCTTCCTGTAAGACCGTCTGATACACTCAGCATGGCCAGGCAATTTTAGTTTTACATATCTCCGCCTAGAATGGCCGAGTCAAATTTTTAGCACTCTCTCCGCAGCACATTAATGAGGTAATTTTTATGGAAAATATTGTTGATATTCAGGACTCTCCCTTTGTCGCAAGCCCGGTTGTTCCGACCTCGTACGACGGCTCGAAGGTGATCCAATTCCGTTGCCATAAGGATATTGCCTGCTTCAACGCTTGCTGCAAAAACATAGACATCACCCTTACTCCTTATGACATCCTACGTCTAAAACAGCGCTTTGGCCTGACATCGGGTGAGTTTTTGCTGGGATTCACCGAACCCTATGAAATGGACAAGGACAGCGTTGCCGGCGTCAAACTCAAACCCGTTGAAGATAGCACTGCCTGCCAGTTCATGACCGACGAAGGCTGTAGCGTTTATGAAGACCGCCCCACTGCCTGTCGCTATTACCCTGTTGCCCTAATCTCGATGCGCAAACAAAATGAGTACACCGACATCAACTCATACGCCATAGTCGAAGAACCCCACTGCCAGGGACACAAGGAAAATCGATCCTTGAGCATTGATGAGTAC
>JAIOJO010000389.1 GCA_019911985.1 Sulfuricellaceae bacterium
GTGTAGGGCCAAACGCCAGTAAGGATTGGTGCCGCTGAGCAGGTCGGAGGCTCCTGCCGTATCGTCGCCCGCGCGCAGTGCCGAGAAAATGCCGTTGGCGGTTTTATAGCCGCTTAACTCCGCGTACAGGAAATCGTTCCAGTCGACATAGGCGCCGAGGCCGGCCACGTGTTGGGAGAGTCCTTCGATCTGCGTGGCTGCAACGGGATCCACGCCGGGCATACCCCCACCGGAAGGAGAGATCATGGTGGAGCCGCTCCAGGCGGGCGTCGTATTGAACACGTCTTGAACGGAGGGATTGTTGTTGAGGCTTAGGCCGTAAATGACATCCTTGCCATTGAGCTTGGTCTGTTGGGCGAAGCGAATGTCGGTATTGTCGATTCCGCCGTGATACTTGACGACCCCGTTAGCGTCGACGCCGGGCGCCGTGGTCCACTGAACGAATGCGCCGATGTTGTCGGTGATTTTGCCGCCGGTGAAGAGGCTGATTTGCTGAGCAATGACGTCCCCGTCCCTCGGGAAAGCGGAAGCGGTCGAGCCGTTATAGCTGCTGACCTTGGTCATGGACAGTTGCAGCATTCCGGCTAGCGGAATGGTTTGGCGGTCGCCCTGGGTATAGCCCATGAGCTTGAAGTTGCGTCCGGTTTTAGTGAGTTCGAAAAAATTCCCACCCATGTGGCAGGAGGCGCATTTCATCCCGGTTTGGCGTTCAAATAACGGGACCGCATTGGCTTCTGTTGTGCTGAGTAGGCTAGAGATGGCAAGTACAGGATAGATCAGATGGATGAGATTTTTGCGGAAGTACTTCATGACGATCTCCTTGCTGGTTGGTGATTTTTTCATAGGGTAACTCCCCGTAGCTTACATCAAGCTGACGGGCCGCGCTCCGCGTTGACATATATCAGCGGGTGCTAATATAAATTTTAATTTGTTGCAAAATAGTTACATTGTTTAGGCAGACCGCCGTTGCAACGGGGAAAAAAGACATGCCGGGACGTATCTGGCCGTAACTAAAAAGGGCGTCGATGGCTAAGGGGAAGCACATTCTTCCGCAATGCGGCGCGCCTGCCACGCTTAACGTCTACGCCCGCCAAAATCAGCAAACCGACAAGAAAGTAGCTGCCGGTTATGAGGATGGCGAGGCGGTGGTCGCCCCCCGACAGCCAATTCACCAAGCCGTAGGTGATCGGGCCGAGTATGAAGGACAGTTTGCTGGCCAGGCCCCATAGCCCGAAAAACTCGGCCAGCCGGGCGGGCGGGCTGAGTACGCCGACCAAGGCGCGGCCTGCCGATTGGCTGGCGCCTAGGCACAGTCCGGCAATGTTCGCCGCCAGCCAGAATAGCCCAGGGGTGCGTGCACCCCATGCCAAGGCTATCATCACCAGCCAGCCCGCCAGCGTGAGAGCGATGGCTCGCGTGTGGCCGATCTTGTCCTGAACATTGCCGAATAAAAATGCGCCTACAGCCGCCGTTACGTTGACGACTAGGATCAACATGATCGTTTGCTGGGTGGAAAATCCCATTGCTTGCTGGGCGTATATGCCAGCCAAGGCAACCACCGCCTGAATACCGGCTTGGTAGAATACCAGGCAGATCAGAAACCGGCGCAAATCGCGGTAATGCAGGGCATGTTCCAGGGTTTGCCGGATCCGGTTAAGCGCTTCCCGGCCTGCGCCGTGCTGTGCCGATGATGGCGGCAGGGGGTGGGCGCGTTCGCGAAGATAGAGAAACGTTGGAATACTCGCCGTCAGGTATAGGGCCGCCGTGATCAACATGGTAACGGGAACGAATTGTCCCGCCGTTTGCCCTTTTGATTGCGCCCAGGAAACGTAGGCTAGGCATACCCCTAGGCTGAGCAAGCCGCCCAAGTAGCCTAGGCTCCACCCCCAACCGGAGACCTTGCCCATAGACCGGCTATTCGCCAACTCCGGCAGAAACGCCGCAATCAGATTCTCGCCGCTGCTGTAAAAAAAGTTGGACAGGATAATCAGCACAATGCCCAGCGCCAAATCGCCCGGGCCGACCAAGGCGAGGGCGGCAGTGAACAGAACGCAAGCGAGGGTAGTAAGCAACAGCAATTTTTTCTTGGCGGCGTAAGCGTCTGCGTAGGCGCCGACAATCGGCGCCGACACCATGTTTAGCGCGTAGGAAACGGAGAGGGCCGCCGTCCAGGCGAAAGTGGCCCATGGGACTTTTCCGGCTACGCTGGCGACGAAATAGGCGTTGAATACAGCCGTGATGACGACTGTGGTGTAGCCGGAATTGGCGAAGTCGTACATCGCCCAAGCCCAGACTTCCCGCGCCGTGACGTCGTTCGCCAGCGACCTGCGTTTGCTGGAGCGTGCCATTGCTTTAGAGCTGGATCGTTTCGTCCACCTGCATAATGCGAAGCTTGGCCTTCGATTTATGCTGTTTCAGGGCCTTGGCGAATGCGGCAGGCGTGCCATCCAAGACGGGGAAGGTGCCATAGTGCATCGGCACGACCATGCTTGGCCTCACTAGATCGACGGCTTCGGCGGCACGATTCGGCCCCATGGTGAAATGGCCGCCGATGCAGGCAAGCATGACGTCCACTTTGCCGAATTGGCGAATCAAGGCCATATCCCCGAATACATCGGTGTCGCCAGTGTGGTAAAGCGTCGGGCCGTTTTTGACTTTAATCAGGAAGCCGCCTGGATTGCCGCCGTTGTGGATGTTTTTGTCTGCGCTGCCTTCCGGTGCGAATACGCTGGAGCTATGCACGGCTGGAATAAAAGCGATGCTGACTTCGCCGTCGAGCAGTTTCACCTCACCGCCGAAATTTCCCAGAGTGTCATAGCCCATTTGATCTTTTGGATAGCCGCCGTATTGCGCTAGCGCTTTGCCAAGATCGCCGGTGGCGACCAAACGGGCGCCGGTTTTTTTGGCGATCTCCACGCTGTTGCCGACATGGTCGAAATGGCCGTGGGTAATCAGAATAAGGTCGGCTTTATCGAGTTTGGCCAAGTCCTCTTTGCCGTTTTTATTGGCGGGATTGGTCAGCCACGGGTCGATCAGCAGAATTTTCCCCGAGGGGGTTTTAAGCTTGAAGGCGGAGTGGCCGTACCAGGTTAGTTCGGTTCCTGCCGATGCCGTGATAGGCAATGCCAATACGATGGCGAGCAAAGCAAGCTTAGTCAGTATGCGTAACATGATCTGGGTTCTCCTTCTTTAAGGTTGGGGCAGTATATGGTCGTAGCTGACAAAATGGTATTCCAGGCCCGTTTCGGTGCGCTGTACCCGGCGTTCCGTTTCACGCCACGCCAGTTTGTCGAACTCCGGGAAAAAAGCGTCGCCCGGAAAATCGGCTTGTATTTCGGTGAGATATAGACGGTCGGCCAGCGCTATTGCTTGGCGATAAAGCTCCGCGCCGCCGACGAAAAATATTTCATCGTCTCCCTGGCAGGCGCTGATGGCATTGTCGATGGAGTTGACCACGATGCATCCCTGCGCCTGGAAAAAAGGGCTACGGGTGACGACGACCGTGGTGCGCCCCGGCAGCGGCCGGCCGAGGGATTCATAGGTTTTACGTCCCATTACCATATGGTGGCCCATCGTCAGTGCTTTAAAATGTTTGAGGTCTTCAGGCAGGCGCCAGGGCAGGGTGTTGGCTATGCCGATAGCCCGGTTCCGGGCCATGGCGGCAATGAGAGAAAGTCGGGGCAGAGGCATGATCGTAGCGCAGCGAAAAAACCGCCAGTATAAGCGCCTTGCCTGGGCTATGCAGCAAGGCGTGCCGAAAGGACGTATTTTTCGGCTTGAATCGAAAGAAGGCTATTCAGCGCTGTATCGCGGGAACTGTTCCTAAACAGCCGCCAAAAGCGATCCTATTGATCGCATGGAGGAATTTTACTAAACGGCTACAGGGGCTTTTATCGCCGCATGAGGGTCGTAATTTTCGAGGGTGAAGTCTTCGAATTTGAAGCCGAAAATATCCCGCACCTCGGGATTGAGTTTCATCACAGGTGGGTTTTTAGGCTCCCGCGAAAGTTGTTCCCGTGCCTGCTCCAGATGGTTCAAATACAGATGGGCATCGCCCAAGGTATGAACGAAATCGCCTGCTTGCAATCCGCACACTTGAGCCACCATCAGGGTAAGCAAAGCATAGGAGGCAATATTGAACGGCACGCCGAGGAAAATATCGGCGCTACGTTGATAAAGCTGGCAGGATAGTTTGCCGTCCGCCACATAGAACTGGAAAAAAGCGTGGCAGGGCGGCAGCTTCATCTTGTCCACGTCCGCCACGTTCCAGGCGCTGACAATCAAGCGGCGCGAGTCGGGGGTGGCTTTGATTTGTTCGACGACCTGCGAGATTTGGTCGATATGTCGACCGTCAGGCGTGGGCCAGGAGCGCCACTGGTAGCCGTAGACCGGGCCGAGATTGCCGTTTTCGTCCGCCCACTCGTCCCAAATGCTGACGCCGTTTTCCTTGAGATAACGAATGTTGGTGTCGCCGCGCAGGAACCACAGCAATTCGTGAATAATCGACTTGAGGTGGCATTTTTTCGTCGTGACCAAGGGGAAGCCATGGGACAGGTCGAAGCGCATTTGATGGCCGAATACGCTGAGGGTGCCGGTTCCCGTGCGGTCATCTTTCCGGTGGCCGTGTTCGAGTACGTGCTGCATGAGGTCGAGATAAGTGCGCATGCTGAATCCTTAAGAAAACGTCTTATGCTGGCCCCGCATTTTAGCAGTTCTGCTTGCGTGCTGGTTTGGGCAGTGTTTGCCAGCGGCCGTCTAGCAGGCCTTGGGTTGGCTGATAACGCGTTTTGTAGGCCATTTTTTGGCATTGTGCTATCCAGTAGCCGAGATAAAGATAAGGTAAGCCAAGCTGGAGGCAGAGATCGATTTGCCACAGTACGTTGTATACCCCATAGCTGGCTTGAGGGTAGT
Source organism: Sulfuricellaceae bacterium (assembly GCA_019911985.1). GTDB lineage: Bacteria > Pseudomonadota > Gammaproteobacteria > Burkholderiales > UBA9220 > JAIOJO01. The sequence goes on from JAIOJO010000389.1 coordinate 4,912, forward strand.
CGGGATCGAAAAAGGTGTAGACAGCCGATAATCCGTCAGATATTTGGTCAACGAGGCTCACCATGCGTACTTGCCCGCGTTCCCGGAATTCGACCAGAAAGCTGGAAACTTGGCTTTGCAATAGAAACTGGCTGTACTGCTCGCTACTATCTTGATCCATCCCGCCGCCGGAATGCCGTGCCGCTTGATAGCGGCGGTAAAGCTGGTAATGGTCTGGAATAAAATTCAAGGGCAAGCGGCTTGCCGTTAATTCTTGGTTGCGTCGCCAAGTGCGTTTCTGCGAGCGATCCGGTGTGAAGTCGCCAACCGGAACACGAACAGGCACGCAGGCTTGGCATGTGCCGCAGTGGGGGCGGTAGGTGAAATTTCCGCTGCGGCGAAAGCCCAGCTCGATCAGCGTGCTATAGACATCCGCATCGATCAGATCGGCGGGCGTCGCAACCAGCGATCGGGCCTGCTGATTGGGCAGGTAGCTGCAGGGGTAGGGCGCTGTAAGAAAAAACTGCAGCCTGTTGAGAGGGAAATCATTCAATAAGGTCATGATCGAATGTCCACGGGCCATTTACTCCAGGTTGCGTGGCTAAGTTTGTCAGTCGTTGGCTAAATTCATCGCGTGATATTTCGCGAGCGCCGAAGGAGGCAAGATGCGCTGTCTTCATTTGGCAGTCAATCATCGCGAAACCCCAGCGTTGCAATTGTTTTGCGAGGTGTACAAAAGCGATTTTGGAGGCATCGTTGCGGCGGCTAAACATGGACTCGCCGTAGAACATGCGGCCCAAGGCGATTCCGTAGAGCCCTCCGGCTAGTTCGCCATCTACCCAGGTTTCTACCGAATGGGCAAATCCCTGTTCATGCAGCCGGCAATAGGCCTCTATCATGGCGTGGCTGATCCAAGTGCCGCCATGCTGGTCTCGAGGTGCGGCGCAGCCCTGCATTACCGCTAGGAATTGGCTGTCGGTGCGGATTTCATACCTTTGTTTGCATAGGGTTTTGCCGAGCGAGCGGGAAACCTTCAATTCCGCAGGGAAAAGCACCATGCGGGGGTCTGGGTTCCACCATAAGATAGGCTCGCCTTCGCTGTACCAAGGGAAAATGCCGCGTGCGTAGGCGGCGATCAAGCGCTCAGGCGAGAGGTCGGCGCCAGCGGCAAGGAGTCCATTCGGTTCGCGCAAAGCATGGCGTAGCGCGGGAAAAGGGTCTTGGGGGCCTAGCCACGGAATCATATGGGTTTATTCTACGTGGGGGTAAGCGGCTAATGCGAGGTGGCGGGGATGGCTTACGCTGTGCTGCAAATTTGGCCACTCCATCCAATGCAGGCGGTCGCGCCGAGAGCGCAAACGCACCGTATTGGGTGGGCCGCGCTTAGGATGCGAGATTGTCCCGAACGCGCTCTAGGCGTCCCTTGACTTCTGCCGCCAGCTCTTCGATGCCGGGACGCTCCACCAATTTGAGTACGGCGGAGGGGTCCATGAAGGCCACCGTGACTGTGCCGTCGGCCTCTTCGCGGACGACTACATTGCAGGGTAGCAACAAACCGATATCCGGGTCGGCTTCGATGGCGCGGTGGGCGAGAGGGGGATTGCAGGCGCCGAGGATGCGATAAGGGAGGCCATCGATATTGAGCTTGGCTTTCATGGTGGCTTTGACGTCAATGTCAGTGAGGACGCCGAAACCCTCTTTCTTCAATTCTTCGGTGACCTTTTCCACGGCGCTGTCAAAGGGCCGGTTTACTTGAACCGAAAATCCATACATGCTGTTCTCCTGACGTAAATACGCTAATTTTAGCGTGTCAGTGCTTGCCGCGCCATTCGGATTTTATGTATCGAAGTGGATTTAAAAAGTAGGGGAGCCGCGTCAGGCTATAAAGCTCGCAATAGCCAAATTTTTCTAAGTTAGCTTCTTAAGGAGCCTCTGATTAAGTCGCACGGGGTCGCGACGGGGTTTTGCGGGATGCCGGGCACGAAGCGAGGCGCGCGGTGTGGTCATTCCACACAAGCGTCGAGCGACACCGCCCGGCGCCCGCAAAACCCCGTCCCGTA
>JAIOJO010000390.1 GCA_019911985.1 Sulfuricellaceae bacterium
ACGCCCTTCTTCTGGTGCTTCCCGCCGACCACCTCATCAATGACCAGACTGCCTTTGCCGGAGCCGTAGCGAAAGCCAGAATCCTCGCCTTACAGGAAAAGCTGGTCACCTTCGGCATCATGCCGTCTGTCCCGGAAACCGGCTTCGGTTACGTCGAATGCGGCCCTGCCTGCGGAGCGGAAGCCTTCCAAGTAGCCAGCTTTGTAGAAAAACCCGCGTTCGAGGTAGCGCAACAATATGTGGCCAGTTCTAAATATTTATGGAATTCCGGTATGTTCTGTTTCAAGGCGGGGGTCTTTTTGCGCGAGCTTGAAACCTATGCACCCGTGATATACCAAGGAGCCATGCACTGTTGGCAAAAAACGAAGGCAGAGATAGACCCCGCAGCCAGGATGATCGAGTTCGATCAAGAAAGCTTCAACCAACTGCCGGAATTATCCATCGACTATGCTGTCATGGAGAAATCCAAGAAGGTCGCCGTTGTGGCTGGGCGATTCGACTGGAGCGACATCGGATCGTGGGATGCAGTAGGCGACCTGATCCGTCCGGATGAGGCGGGCAACAGCGTAATCGGCGAAGCGGTGCTGGTCGACGTCCGCAATACTCTGATCCATGCCGGCGCGCGTATGGTCGCTGCCGTCGGGGTGGAAAACCTGGTCATCGTGGATACCCCCGACGCCTTGTTGGTGGCGGACCGCAGCCGTACGCAGGATGTCAGGAAAGTGGTGCAGCAACTCAAGCTGCTGCAGCATGAAAGCTACAAGACCCACCGGCAGGTGATGCGACCCTGGGGGAGCTATACCCTGCTTGAAGAAGGAAGCGGATTCAAGATTAAACGCATCGAAGTCAAACCTGGCGGCGCGCTATCGCTGCAGATGCACTGCCACCGCAGCGAGCACTGGATCGTGGTAAGCGGGACGGCCAAGGTGACCAACGGAGAGAAAAGCTATCTCGTCAATACCAACGAATCCACCTTTATTCCTGCCGGTCACCGGCACCGCCTGGAGAACCCCGGCCAGCTCGACCTGATCATGATCGAGGTGCAAAGCGGGGCCTATTTGGGCGAGGATGACATCGTCCGTTTCGAGGATAATTATGGGCGGTCGTAAGTCGCAACCTGGGCGAACGGGATAATACGCGACCCTTCCTGCACAGCATCGGTATCTACACAACTTGCGCACATAACGAATCCTGTTGGAAGAGTGCCGCCCTCGGCGCGAGTGCGACCGCAAATCGCGGCGAGGGCGCCGCTCCCACAGAGCGGTGTTTTGGCTCCAATGGACAATCTGGGATAAATCCTTGGCGATTATTTGCCTAACGATTACAATGATTGCATTGCAGTCAATGCGGGAGAAAATGATGGCCAGTCTCACGATCCGTAATCTTGACGACAGTCTCAAGGTCGGCTTGCGCCAGCAAGCAGCCCGCCATGGCTGGTCGATGGAAGAGGAAGTACGCCAGATACTGCGCCAAGCGGTAATGCCAGCGCCGGGGGCGGGCAGTTTTGCCCAACGCATCCATCAACGGTTTGCCCAGCTTGGCGTTGATGACCTGCCGATACCGGAGCGGCAGACAGTTCGCCAGCCGCCGCAGTGGCGTGATGCATGAACCAGCGCGTGTTGCTTGACACCAACGTTTTGTCCGAGCTGATGCGCCGCCAGCCGGATGCCAAGGTGCTGACATGGTTTGAGCAACATACGGATACGGCGTGCGTGATTAGCGCCATTACCCGGGCAGAAGTCCTGCTTGGCATCGCCCTTCTGCCCGAAGGCAAACGTCGCGATGATCTTGCCAATGCGGCGGAACTAATGTTTCAAGAGGAGTTTGCCGGGCGTTGCGCGCCATTCGATGAGAATGCAACGGATGAATATGCCGCTTTGGTGGCCGCGCGTACCCGTATTGGCCGACCTATTAGCACTGAAGACGCGCAGATCGCCGCTATTGCCCTGACCAATAGGCTACCCTTGGCAACCCGCAATGTGAAGGATTTCAGCCATATCGCTGGGTTAACATTGATGAGTCCTTGGGATTGAAAAGAATGGTTCATCTGACTGATGGAGAGCGCTGTCGCACATGGCATACAAGAGGGGTTTGCCGATGATCGGCGAAACCGTTATTTCCGTTAAGGGTCTGAGCAAGTGCTATCACATTTACGAAAAACCACGTGACCGACTTCTACAAAATCTATGGCGGGGCCGAAAGCAACTGTACAAAGAATTTTGGGCATTGCGCGATGTCAGCTTCGAGGTCAGGAAAGGCGCCGCACTTGGCATTATAGGGCGCAACGGTTGCGGTAAGTCGACGCTGCTGCAGATACTGACCGGTATCATGGCGCCAACGACGGGTACGGTGGAAGTCAACGGTAAGGTGGCGGCATTGCTTGAACTGGGAAGCGGTTTTAATCCCGAGTTCAGCGGACGCGAGAATGTCTATATCAACGGTACGATTTTAGGAGTCGATCGAGAGCAAATCGATGCGTATTGGGATGAAATCGTTGAGTTTGCCGAGATTGGAGATTTTGTCGACCAGCCGGTGAAGGAATATTCCAGTGGAATGATGCTACGTTTGGCGTTCTCCGTCCAGACTGCGTTTGCGCCGGAAATCCTGATTGTGGATGAGGCATTGAGCGTCGGGGATTTTTTCTTCCAGCAGAAATGCCTGCGGCGTATCCGCCAGCTTCGGGAACAAGGCACAACCTTATTGTTTGTTTCTCATGACATGGCGGTGGTCCGTGACCTGTGCGAACAAGCTATATATTTGCGTCACGGCGAAGTTGTGTATGTTGGAGCAAGTAGCGAGGCAATCTGGCGGTATTTTCAGGAAGATAGCCACCCCGTACTCCCTGAAGTGGGTATGCATTTTCCCGTGACAGATATTGGAGGCGATTTTCAGGAGTTTCGAAAAATTGCTTATTGGACCAGTGATGATAAAGTTGGGGAGGAAACATCTCTTGCCAGAATTTTGGGTATATCCCTATTGGACAAAAATAATGCTCCTGTATTGAAAGTGAAGATGGGAGAAGAGCTTACATTCCTGGTTCTCTTTCAGGCTTATCGGGATGTGGCTTACGATGTGGGTATCGAGATAAAGAATCGTTATGATCAGATTGTAACTAGCAACAATAGTTATACTTATGGCAT
>JAIOJO010000391.1 GCA_019911985.1 Sulfuricellaceae bacterium
GTGCAACGCTGGTTTTTTCCCCGTCGTCCGGGTGCTCGCGCACTTCGCCATGGCCGATGATGCCGCCCTTGATCACCACATCGCCGCCGGCAACCAGCAAGGCCGCCTCAACCGTGCCGCCCACATGGATATCGCCGCTCGCCTGGATAGACATGCCCGCTTGCACGTCGCCGGTGATATTGACGGAGCCATCGAAATCCAGGTTGCCACAATTTAAATCGACGTCGGCCAAGGTCACGGTCGGCTCCACCATGACGCCCAGCTTGGCCAAAACCGGCTGACCGGGGGTTTCGGCAAGCAGGAAAGCCGGATTTTCAGGGTCGACCCGCGCGCCCTTCAAGCCCGACGCGAACATGGCTTCCTTGCCCGCCTTGGCCGGGATCACCTGCCCCAATACATTCTCGCCCGCTTGCCCCGGGGTCGGCGGGATTTTTTCCATTAGACGCTCGCCGACGTGCACCGTGACGATCCCCCCCAAGTCGCGGTAATGGGCTATCCCATGCTCGTCGAGGCGAGGATGGCGTTCCCGGACCGTTTCGATCAGGCATTGCAGGCGGCCATCCTCGCCGTCGACCGCACCGCGGCCCTGCGCGACGACCAAGCGGCTTGCTTCGCCTGCCATCAGCGCGGAATCGATATTGCCTTCCAGGAGGCCCGCCGTCACCCGCTTTTCCGCCAGCGCGCGGGCAATCAACTCCCGCGTCGCCGCCTTGCCGCCCCAAGCCGGGGTAAGCGTCAGATAAGCCTCCATTTTGTCCGGCGCCACCTCCACTGCCGCCGAGGCGTCGCGCGCTTCGCCGATTTCCAGCGAAAAAGGCTCGCTGGCATCGCGATACCGTTCGACCAAAAGGGCCAGGGCCGCGTCGGAAAGGAATAAGTCGTCATGCCCTTGCAAGGCGATCTGGCGCTTGATCCAAGCGCTGTCGAACACCGCCTTCGTCTCCACCGGCGTATAGCTCGCCAGCAGTTTACGGCCATCCTCGCTTAGCGCGAAGGCAATCCCCTGTCCCAACTCAGCATCATCCATCGCGCACCCTGTGCCTTAGAGGCTGTCTTAACAAATCCTGATCCCGCGTTCAGGATTTGTTAAGACAGCCTCTTAGAAAGTTTCCAGCTCTCCATCCTTGACGACAAATACCGCGCCCCGGCGGTCTTCCGTAATTTGCATCACTTTCAAACCCACTTGGATTTCGACCGCGGTGTAAATCGCCTTTTCCGCGACCACCCTCGCGCCTTGCGATAACTCGATTTCCTGCATCAGATAGCCTTGCTCTTCTTTCAACGCCGCCAAGCCGGCCATAATGGCCTGCAGTGTCTTTTCCGCTTTTTCGTCCATGCCGGGAACGGCGCGCTCAGGGTTCTGCCGCAAGGTTTCCAGCAAGCGCTGGACATCGTCCCGCTGCTTCTCTTTTTCTTCCTGTTCGACAGCCAATTCGCGCAAGCGGTCGTGCACGCGGGGGGTAACCCCCACCTCGACGCGGGTGCGGGGATAGGCGGGCGCCCCTAGCACGAATGCCTGCACCAATAGGGCGGCCTGGGTTAAGCCGCCCATTATGCATCCCTTGTTAGCCGGGGATTTGCCGACGATCACTTGGTTGCCCGCGGCCAAATGGCTTTGCATCACCACGTCGTCGACATAAATGCTGTTGCTCGCCTGGATGCGGGCATTCTGGACGAAACGCGCGCTGAACGATCCCGAGCATTGGATCAGGGAAGCGGTGCTCTCGTCCAGTTCGCCCCGCTGATCGCTGCGCCCGACCACGCCACCGGCGACGACGATATCGCCTCCGGCATCGATCGTCGCCATCTCGACGGTACCGCCGATATGCACATCGCCCGTCGCGCGTATCAGCATGCCCGATTGCACGTCCTCCAGCACCTTGACGGTGCCGTCGAAATCGATATTGCCGCTGGCCACGGTCACCGTGCGCACCACGAAGGTCGGCTCCACCTTGACGCCATTGCTTACCATCACCGGCTGTCCGGTGATCGCCGCAAGCAGCAAGTCCGGGTCCGCCGAGGATACCCGCGTACCGCTTAAGTTGGCGGCGAACATGGCCTGCTTTCCGGGCGTGGCCGGGATAACCTGGCCCAGCACCGTTTCGCCCGGCTCGCCCAGGGTCGGCGGGATTTTGCGCATCAGCGCATCGCCCTCCTGCACAACCGGAATTTCGCCCAGATCGCGGTAATCCGCCTTGCCGAAAACGTCCACTTTAGGACGCCGCTCCTTGGCGCTCGGCAGCAAATTCTGCAAGTAGCCGTCTTGGCCGTGCTGCGCAGCGCGTCCCGCGGCAATCAATACGTTGTCGGCCCGCTCCGCCGCCACGGCCGCATTGACGGAATCGAAAAGAACGCCGGATACGATGCCCTTTTGCTCCAAAGCGCGCAACACGTCCTCTTGAGTGACCGCTTCGCCGGCATAGGGCGGCGTAATGGTCAAGTGGGCGGCCATTTTGCCGCTATCGAGGAAAATCGAGCATTGGCCGTCGCGCACCTCCCCCACGACCAAGTCGAAAGCGTCTCTGGCGTGATTGTAAGCATGCACAACCGAGGTCAAGAAACGTTCCTCGAAATACAGCTTGGAAAAACCCTGGGCCGCTATTTGCTCCCTCAGCCAAGCCACGTCGATAGGTTCCGTCCGCTCCGCCGGCAGGTAAATAGCATGCAGCTTGCGCCCGTCCTTATCCATTCGCAGCGTCAAACCTTTGCCTTGGTTCATCCTCCTCCCCCACGTTTCGAATTCATGTCCATCTGAATTTTTCCGGCAGTTCAGCCTCAATTGCCATATCGGCCTTAGCCTTGATTTTGAGAAGCATAACCGGCACTTTCGTGCGGCCGCCTTCACTACATTAACAGAATATGTCATATTCACGCGAGCCATTAGCGCTTGGCGGATGCTTTGTCCGCCATACCCTGAAAGACCGGGCGGCGGCAAAAAACGGCCTAGGCCGTTCCGCGGAAAATTTATGCCGAAAGGAAAGAGAGCGATGAAGCCGGAAAAGCCTTATTCGGAATCCTGCGAACAAAACCAAGGGCCCATCCTGAAGGTGTTGCGCGAGGTGTTCGGCCAGACCCGCCGGGTATTGGAAATCGGCAGCGGCAGCGGTCAGCATGCCGTCCACTTCGGCCGCGGCTTGCCTCACCTGCATTGGCAGCCGAGCGAGGTTCCCGCCCACCTGCCCGGCATCCGCTTGTGGTTGCAGGAAGCCGCCTTGGACAATGTCGCCGAGCCGCTGGCGCTCGACGTGACCCTAGGCCCCTGGCCGGAAACGCCGTTCGACGGCATTTTTTCCGCCAACACGGTACACATCATGGCATGGCCGGCCGTGCAGCAGGCGTTTTGCGGCATCGGCCGAAGCTTGGCGCCGGGCGGCTTATTCTGCCTGTACGGCCCGTTCAACTACGACAGGCGCTTCACCTCCGAGAGCAACGCCCGTTTCGATCTCTGGTTGAAACAACGCGATCCGGCCAGCGGCGTGCGGGATTTCGCCGACCTCGACCGTTTGGCGAAAACGGCCGGATTGGAGCATGTCAGCGACATCGAAATGCCCGCCAACAACCGCTGCCTGGTGTGGCGGAAAAAAACCGCCGCCTAGCATGCCGAAGCGCTCCCGGCGTGGCGGCGGGGATCGTCAACTGCGGTATTCCGCGTTGATTTTGACGTAATCGTAGGAAAAATCGCAGGTCCATACCGTGGTGCAAGCCGTGCCGCGGTTCAACTCGACGCGCACCGTGATCTCGGCTTCGCGCATCACCCGCTGGCCGTCCTCTTCGCGGTAATTGGCCGCGCGCCCGCCGTTTTCCGACACCAGCACATCGCCCAGGTAGAGCTGAATCCGACTCACATCCAGATCGGCGATGCCGGCATAGCCGATGGCTGCCTGAATCCGCCCCAGATTGGGGTCGGACGCGAAAAAAGCGGTTTTCACCAGCGGCGAATGGGCAATGGCGTAGGCGACTTGGCTGCATTCCTGCTCGTTGGCGCCGCCGTTAACCTGGATAGAAATGAATTTGGTCGCGCCTTCGCCGTCACGCACGATGGCTTGAGCCAGCGCGGTCGCCACTTCGGTCACGGCATCGCGGAAAGCGGCATACTCCCGGCTGGCAGCATCGTCGATCTCGGCCATCGCGGCCTCGTTGCTGGCGATCAACAGAAAGGAGTCGTTGGTGGAGGTGTCGCCGTCCACGGTGATGCGATTGAAGGAACGGCCGGCGGCATGGCGCAGCGCGGCATCCAGCAAGGTTTGGCTGATGCGCGCATCGGTCGCGATATAGCCCAGCATGGTCGCCATATTCGGGTGGATCATGCCGGAACCCTTGGCGATGCCGGTAATCGTCACGGTGGCGCCGCCCAGCCGTATTTGTTTCGACAAGGCCTTGGCCACGATGTCGGTGGTCATGATCGCCTGCGCCGCACTCAGCCAGTTATCGCCACGCAGATCGGCTACGCAAGCCGGCAGGCTGGCGACGATGCGCTCGATAGGCAGCGGCTCCATAATCACGCCGGTGGAGAACGGCAGGATTTGCTCCGCCGCGCACCCCAGCAGTCCGGCGAGTTCGGCGCAACTGCGCCGGGTGCGCGCCAGCCCGTCTTCGCCGGTGCCGGCATTGGCGTTGCCGGTATTCACCAGCAAGGCTCGGATCGGCTTGCCCGCGGCCAGATGCTCCTTGGCCACGATCACCGGCGCGGCGCAAAAGCGGTTCAGCGTGAAAACCCCGGCAACCCGCGCCCGGTCGCCCAGGCGCATCACCAGCAAATCCTTGCGTTGGGGCTTTTTGATCTGCGCTTCGGCAATGCCGAGCGTCACTCCATCGATGGGGAGCAAATGTTCCGCTTGTGGAACAGGCAAGTTTACGGGCATGGCGGTGATATCCGAAGTTAAAGAAGATGGGCGAAAATTCTAATTCAAACCAGGTTGCAGGAATACCGTCAGAGGATTTTTTTCTCTTCGGCGGGAGCGGGGGGCGGCACAAGACGCCGCATAAATCCTTCCGCCATCGTTTTGTACAGCGGTTTCGGGCACACCAGTTGCGACGTGGCGTGAGCAATAAACGCCGTTGCCATCAAGGGCAAAATCAACTGGCTGTTATCGGTCATCTCCATCACGATGACGAAGGCCGTAATCGGCGCTTGGACCACGCCGGCAAAATAAGCCACCATGCCGAGAATGACCACGGCGCCCGCCGGGGCGAAGGGCATGAGAACCGACAAATTCGCGCCGAAACCCGCGCCGACGGCCAAGGAGGGAGCAAATATTCCGCCGGGAATGCCGCTGATGTAGGAAACGATCGTCGCCAGCATTTTCAAGAGGCCGTAAGTTTGCGACAAGCCCCCCCCGCCTTCCAGCAATTGCCTAGCCTCGGGATAGCCCGTGCCGTAGGTGGCGTTGCCCGACAGCAAGCCGAGCAGCGCCAGCGCAAAACCGCACAGAGCGGCAAAGCGGACGGGCTTATCCCGCATCAACCGGCCCGCGCGGCCCGGCAGGCCGGACGCCGCGGCGAGCAGAACGCGGCTGAACAGACCGCCCATCACCCCTCCCGCAATACCGCAGACAGCGACGGCGATCCATCCCCGGCCCAAATCGAGCGCAGTCGAGGTATGCCCGAAATAAGTGTAGTTTCCCAGCCACGCCAGCGAGATCAAGCCCGACACGATCACGGTGGTCAGCACCGTGCCGCTGGTGCGCTCCTCGAAAGACCGGCTCATTTCTTCGATGGCGAACACGATCCCGGCCAGCGGCGTATTGAAAGCCGCCGCCACCCCGGCCGCCCCTCCGGCGAGGATCAAGCCCTTTTCCATTTCGGGCCGGGAAAACCGGGTAAAACGGCTCAAGGTGTACATGATAGAAGCGCCGATCTGTACCGTCGGCCCTTCCCGCCCAACCGAGGCCCCGGACATCAGGGCCAGCAAAGTCAAAAAAATCTTGCCGGCTGCAATGCGCAGCGACAACAGCGAGTGGCGGCCTTCGTTATCCAGCACCTTGATCGCCGCTATTGTTTGCGGGATTCCGCTGCCCTGAGAGCCGGGAAAATACCGGCGGCTCATCGCCAGCACCAGCGCCATGCCCAGCGGCGTCACCAGCAGTGGCAACAGAGGAGAGATGGCCAAGAGGCGGTTGAAGAGGTGATTGCCTTGCTCGCTGCCCAGCGCGAACAGAATCGCCACGATGCCGATGGAAACCCCGCCGCCCCAAAAGGCGATGCGCCGCCGCCACAAGCGCAGGGAAAACCAGAGGTATTTAGAACGGCGAATGACGCGTTTCGGCATGAATACTGCGCCCTTGAACGGCATGGAATGGGAAAGGCCCCAGTTTACACCAAGCCCAAATTAGCTTTTGCAAAATCGCGCACCCATGACTTTTGTACTAACGCCTATTGTCATCCAGCTCTTTTTAGCTCAGCATTCGTTCTTCAGAATAAAACCAATGGATTGCGCGCTAAATGAAACCAAGCATTCTCAGACGACTGTGGATCTCCTTTTTGGCATTTGGATTGTCCATGGGAGCAATTTTCCCCTTTTACGCCAGCCTATTCGTCAACTGGAAACCCGGCATGCTGGAATGGTTCGTCGTCGGCTGCCTGGTGGCCGGCGCCTCCATCGGCGGCATCAACTACTGGCTGGTGAATCACATTCTGCTCGCCAAGCTGCGGCGCATATCCGTCGTCGCCACCGCCATCAGCAACAAGGACGTCTCCCTGCGCTGCACGCTGGAAAGCGACGACACGGTGGGCGAAATCGTCGACAGCTTCAACCGCATGGCGGAAACCCTGCGCGAGCTGATGGGCCGGCTCGCCGCCATGAGCGGGTCGGTCAAAACCGACTCCGACGCGATCCAAGCGACGATGGCAGGCATGCGGACCCAGTTCGACTCCCTCGATAGGGATATGAATCAGATCACCGCCACGATGGGAACCCTGTCCAGCACGGTTGCCGACATCTCCCAGAACGCCGCCCACGTCACGGAAGCCGCCCAAAGCGCCTCCCAGTTGGCCAACTCCGGCGGCAGCACCGTCCAGGACACCATCCGCGATATGCATCAGATCAAAGAATCGGTCGCAGTAGCGGCCGATGCGGTGGGTAACCTGGGGAAAAAATCGGAGGAAATCGGCACCATCGTCGCGGTCATCAACGGCATTGCCAACCAGACCAATTTGCTCGCGCTGAACGCCGCGATCGAAGCGGCGCGCGCCGGAGAGCAAGGCCGCGGCTTTGCCGTGGTGGCGGACGAAGTGCGCAAGCTGGCGGAAAAAACCGCCCAGGCCACCCAGGAAATCAGCGCCATGATCGGCAGCATCCAGCAGGAAACCCGGCATGCGGTGGAAACCATAGACACCGGCACCCAGCAGGCCTTGACCGGCGCCAGCAAGGCTTCGGATGCGGGCAAAGCCTTGCAGGAAATCGTCGCCAGCGTGGAAACCGTCTCGCAAATGATAGCCAAAATAGCCAACAATGCCGAATCGCAAAGCCAAATGGTGAGCGGCGTATGCGACCAGGTACAAGGGATAGGCAATACGATTAACGCCACGGTCAGCGACTCCCGAGACGGCGAACACGCCAGCGCAAAACTAGCCGGCTTGGCCTCGGAACTGGATCAGGTCGTGCGCGCCTTCAAGCTCGGGTGAAGAGGCGATTGAGGCGGCGGGCTTTTCACACTTACCCTCACAGAAACAAAAGGCGCCAAAACGAAGCCCGGCCTTATCCCGGCGAGGGGGGCGTAACGCCTTCGTATCTTTTGCCTTACGCACCTTGCCTTATCATTTGCAATGCGTATACCCACGATATACACTACGCACATGATTAAATCCTTCGCTCACAAGGGACTTGAAAAATTTTTCAGGAATGGGAGCAAATCGGGGATTCAAGCAACGCATGAGAATCGCCTGCGTATGCAGCTTGCCAAACTGGATGCGGCGACTTCGCCGGAGGACATGAACTTGCCTGCCTGGAAGCTGCATCCCCTCAAAGGCAATCTAAGAGACCATTGGGCGGTGTCTGTATCGGGAAACTGGCGCTTGACCTTCCGCTTCGATGGGCAAGACGTCGAGGTGGTGGATTATCGAGATTATCACTAGGAGAAAATGA
>JAIOJO010000392.1 GCA_019911985.1 Sulfuricellaceae bacterium
CCTGAAACAGATAGGCGCCTCGTTCGTCCCACAGCACGGCGGAACGCGACACCACCCAGTTTTTCCGTCCGCCGAGGGCTATCAGCCCGCGCACCTGCATGCCGGGCAGCAAGCCGTCGGTCGAGCCTGCCAGATGGGCTGCAACGTCCACCAGACGGGTCTGCGGGTTGATGGCGCCGAAGACGCGGGATACCGTGGCATCCACCGTTTTTCCTCCGCCGAATACCGAGGACAGACGTATCGGCATCCCTACCCGCACCCGCCCCGCATCTTCGGGTTCGACGCCCAGAAGGGCGCGCAACGCGCCCGATCTCGCCAGTTGCATTAAAGTGGCTCCGGGCTGGATTCGATCTCCTTGCTGTACGCCGATAGCGGCCACCAAGGCATCGAAGGGCGCTTTCACGGTCTGCTTGTCGAGGCCGGCGCCCAACCTCTGCTGGGCCGCCAAGGCCGCTTGGGCGTCCTGCAAAGCTTTGCGGGCTGCGGCGACCTGGGATTGCGTGGCCAGTTGCTGAGCCGCCAAATCCTCCGCGCGCTTGAGTTCGCCGCGCGCGAAACTCTCCGCCGATTCGGCCTGACGATAAGCCGCCGCCGCGGTAGCCTCGGTGGAAAGCACCAGCAGAGCTTCGCCACGCTTCACGACTTGCCCCGGCGCCACCAGAAGCCGGGCAACCTGCACCGGGCGCGGAAAACTCACATTCTCGGTCGCGCCGGTGGCGGGCATCACGCTTCCATAGGCGGTGAGGGTTTCGGACACCGTTTGCTTGCGCAAAGCCTCGGTCTTGACCAGCACGCTGGGCTCGTCTGCGGCCGTGGCAGCCGGTGCCGTCAGCGGCGAAGTCAACGCAATGGCCAGCAGCAACAATGGAAATTTTGTTTTCATGATTAGTCCTTTTTGTTCCAGACGGGAAGCTCGCCGCCGATCAGCGTCAATAGGGCCACGCGCTGCTCCAGCAGAGTCTGTTTAAGCGTTATCGCCTCTGCCTGCTTGGCAAGCCAGGCGGTGCGCAGGCTAGTGTAGGCCAGCGCATCGATGTTGCCCGCGTCTAAGGCCGACTGAGCGTTTTTCGCCGCACGGGCGAGCGCATCCACGCCGGATTCCACGTTTTGCAACTGCTTCTCCAGCAATTTCTGGTCTTCCAGAATGCGGGCGATGTCGGCGGCGGCGCTGTTGATGCGCATTCGGTATTCGTCGTGGAGGCGCCGGCGCGTGGCCTGCTCGATGGCGATGTTGCCCCGGTTGCGATTGAAGATGGGCAAGCTGAGGCTAATGCCGAAACCTTGGGTATACAGGCCGGACGTATCCCGTGCGCGGCTCAGGCCGATGTTGAGTGCGGGAAACTGCGCCAGCACCGCTTGGCGGAAGCGTTGCTCCTGGCTCTCGTAGCCGGCCTGGAGGGCAAGCAGATCGGGGCGCCGCTCGCCGATTTGTTCCATGGCCGACTTGATCCCGGCTTCTTCGAGCGGCGGCAACCGAGCCTCGCCGACGAGGTGAATCGGCCGATCCGGAGCGAGTCCCAGTAGCGCGTTTAGCTCGTGCCGGTTGCCGCTCATCTGGCGCGCAAGATCGTTGATGGATGTATCCAGCGTTTGCAACGCGGCCAAGCCGGCGTTCGCTGCGTCGAGCGTGAAATTGCCTTGGGCCAAGGCCTGTTGCGTGCGCCGGTAGCGCGAAAGCAGCAGGGCGCGTTCTTGTTGCAGCACCGCCAGAAGCTGTTGTTGGCCCAGGTTGCGCACGAACAGCAAGCGCGCCTGGCCGACCGTCTGCCATTCCTGCCACAGCAGATTGAGATCGGTCTGGCGCTGTGCCGCCTGCGCCGCATTTTTGACGGCAGAGCGCGTAAGCAGGGCGTTTACGTCGTAGCTCAAGCCCAGTGCGAAAGCGCTGGTATTGCCGGCAGCGCCATGGGTGGGAAAGTCACGGGTGAGACTCAACTGCGGGTCGGGCAGCAGTCCCGCGGCGAAGGCCTGGGCGCGGGCGATGCCGGCCTCGTCGCGGGCCAGTTTGAGCTGGGGGTTGTTGGCTACCGCCAGCATTGCCGTCTCCGTCATGTCCAGCCCATCGCTCGGGTCAAAGCGGTGGGTAGCCAGCTCCGGCAGCGGCATGCGCGCCGACTGCACGACGAGATGCGGCACCCGATCTGGAAAACGTGGCTTGGCGTCAAGCGGCGAGGGGCGATAGGCGGCGCATCCTCCCAAGCCAGCAACGGTTAAAGAGAGAATAAGCAGCGTTTTTTTCATTTTTTGGCCTCTCCCTAAGCCGCGCCTTATCGCTTAAAGTCGAACATGTCCGACAGAGTATGATGCCCGAGCCATTGATGAACAATAGCCATCACGGTATGCCCAATAAGAAATATCCACATGAACGTCGCGATGAAACTATGGAATTCCGCGATGGCATGCACGGCTGGCGACATGGTGCCATTCTCGCCCATGCCGAAATAGAGTACCCCGCCGCTTGCCGCCATGGCCGTAGCCGCGAGCAGGCCTAAGCCGTGGACGCCGCCGGCCAGACTATCCGATTGTTGCAAGCTATCCGGTTTGAATCTTGCCAATTGCCGGACTGCGCCAAGCACGGCTTTTCTGCCTTGTGCGGAGAACCAGGGGAAGAGGTGGCCTAAGCCTTTGGGGAGGTGCCCGGCGAGCTGCCAGAGCCAATGCACTAGCATAAGCATCAGGACGCTTATGCCCATTAGCTCGTGGGTTTTGAACGCCGCGGCCTCTAATGCGCTATGCACTACACCGGGTTTTGGGATTTCCATCGCCAAGCTGGACAACAGTTGCCAGGTAATCCCGAGCGCCATGCCGGCGTGCAGCCAGCGGGTGATTTTATCGTATGTCATTTTTTGGCTTTCTGTCCGATGAAGGTTATTTGCGAATGGACCGCGCAAACATGGATAAAAACGGCAGCCATGGTGAGATATCCATCGCGACAAGCTGCGGGGAAAGCATCCTGGCGGCTCGGCTCACAATGAATGTAGAGGCAAACGTATGAGGGGAACTCATGATGGCTTATCCTTTTCGCCGCTCGCACTGATTGGTGAGTTACAAGGCTAGCGAAGAAGAATTAGCTGATTATTAGGATGGCCGGCATTTGACGGCCATGGATATCGCCATCAATTTGTCGTTTATCGACATGTCGATGGGTTCTATCCGAGCCGAGCGGCCGGTTAACCCCATCTGAAGTTAGGACTTGCGATGAATCGGGCCGCTTTATGCATTCGCCACGAGGCGGAATTTGTCGCGCAAAATGGCGGCCCGGTCTTCCGGCCGGATAGCTTGCTTTTCAATCTGGCCTCGAAAAACGGTTTTCAGCGTATTGTCCAATAGGATTTCCCGTCCTTCCGGGGTGTGCAGCACAACCAGCAGCTTTTGCACAAAGAGCGCATCCGGGTGGGTGGAGTTGAGATAGTTGGCGGGCATGAAGTCTATCCACTCGTGCTCGGACAAATCGAAGGCATATTGATTCGCCCACTCGCCTTCGACCAAGGCCCTCAATAAATACTCGCGGCCGTTTGTGTTGCTCAGCGCGAAGGTATCGAAATCCTGCCGTATTTCCGCCTCGGCCGAGTTCAAGCGTATCGGCGCCCGGATGCCGTAACTGCCGAAACCCAAATCGCACAGCCATTCTTCGCCGTCCGCCTTGAGCACGATGGCCATGTGGGTTCTGGGCCGCCTGGCCGCATAGATCATGGGCCGCGCGGCCACGAATTGGTAGGGAATGCCCAGCGCCTGCAGGGCCATCGCGAAGAGGCCGTTGACCTCGTAACAGTAACCGCCGCGCCGGCGTTCGACGATTTTTTCGACGATCTCTTCGGGCACCAGGGAGACAATCTTTCCCGCCTGAACGTCGAGGTTTTCGAACGGCACGGTGAATAACTGGCAGCGCATGATCTCGCTTATGGAGGCGATGTCAGTCGCTGCGTCGCCATGAAAGCCGATGCGGTCGAAATAGTTTTGCAGTACGAAATTTTCGGCTTTCATGCTGTAGCGCCTCGAAATGTAAGCGTGTTTATTTAAATGAAAAAACCAAGGCTTGAGTTTGCCGGGTCGAAAAGCGGAGCTGACTAAGAGCTTGTCCGCCGGGTAGGGGGATTAGGCATTTTCAGGCAGCAGTAATTCATGTCCGTAAGAGTTGTCTATATGGCACAGCCAATCGCCACGGGCGTTTTTCTTGAATACATAGGTGGCGTTCCGGTTCGTTGCAGGCGTATCGGATGCGGAAACGATGGTTTTAGCCAAGACCAAAGCGGTGTTGCCCGCTTCCAGTATTTTCATCCCGGCTTGCTCGACATGCAGCGTGTGATTGAAGTGTGCCGCGATGGCTTCAAACGCCTTTCTAATCTGAGCTTTCCCTGAGAAGCTGTTTTAATAAATCCTGAACCCGCGCCGGCGGCAAGCGGGTTTCAGGGCGCGACGCGGGTCGCGCGGTTTGGTTATTCCAAACAAGCGGCCCGCAACAAAGCCCTGGAGCCCGCTTGCCGCCGGCCCGGAGCGTGGTTGTTGCCGATTTATCGGCTTTACAACCACGGCCTACCCCTTGCGGGTGGAGGGTTGAGGCGCTAAGCCCGTGAGGGCTAGGCGCCTCAACGCGGGCTCAGGATTTATTAAAACAGCTTCTGAGACATTCATGCCGGGCTTTACCACAAGAACGGCGTCGTCTGAGTAGATATCGATCAATGTGTCGAAATCTTCTTGGACGATGGCCGTATCCGCTTTTTCGATGATCAGTTCTATCGGGTGTTTTGTCATTTTGCGATGCGATATGCCTAGCCTTAATTGAGCCGGACGCCTACACCCGGCCAGTTTTTCGAGTACTGAAGCGCATATTGCCATTGAATTTTGTGGGTGTGCAACGGTTTCGATGGCTCGCCTGCTTAATATTTTCGCGAATTTTTACCGACCGTGGCGCCACCGAATGCCACCCGCGTTAGAGTGCGGATAAAAAGGCCCACCGCTTGCGCGATGGGCCAAGCCAAGCTGAAGCGATTTCAGGGAAGGTATACGCCGCGCACCGATTGGGCGCCGATGTCGTTAAACAGTGCGACGAGGCCGCTCATGTAGGGTGTGTCGCTGCCGCCTGCCGTCGCGGAACCGGGGCTAATG
>JAIOJO010000393.1 GCA_019911985.1 Sulfuricellaceae bacterium
GCTGGGAAGACCAGTTCAACTTGGCCCTGGACCCGGACCGGGCGCTGGAATACCATGACGAAACCCTGCCCAAGGACGCCGCCAAGACCGCCCACTTTTGCTCCATGTGCGGGCCGAAGTTCTGCTCGATGAAAATCACCCAGGAAGTGCGCGACTACGCCGCCGACCTGGAAGCGGAAAAGGGGATGCAGGAAAAAGCCGTGGAGTTCGTCAAGAGCGGGGCGGAGATTTACCGCCCGGCGTAAACGCAGCGACTAAACCTACAGCGGTAACTTTGCCGTCAAGGGAATAACCAGGGTGAAAACGGCTCCAGCGGGGCCGTTTTTAACATGGATCGTCCCGCCCATGTTTTCCAGGATCATTTTCGACATATACAGCCCGATACCCGAACCCGTGGTCTTGGTGGTGAAATAAGGATCGAAAACTTTCTGCAGGATACCGTCGGGGATGCCGCCGCCGTTGTCGGATACTTCGAATACGCACTGGCCGCTCCGGGTAAACGCCTTGATCGCCACCCAGCCGTTGGCTACCCCATTTTGCCGAATCGCCTCTTTGGCGTTGCTGAGGAGGTTCAAAAGCACCTGCGATAGTTCGTTGGGGTAACCTTCGACCTTAATTTCCGGAATGGTTTCATAGCGAATCTCGATTTTTTGGTGGTCGAAACTCGATTGAATCAAGCTCACGCTGTCGTCCACCACCTTGCTCGCATTGAAGAGGCTTATCTCGCGGTTGGGGCGGAAAAAATTGCGGAAATCGTCGATCGTGCCCGACATCTGATCGATCAAGCGGCGTCCGTCCCGCGTTGCGTCGTCTAAGAACGCTTCGTCCAATTCCTTGAACTGGAAGGCGTCTTTGATGTTGGCCAGAACCAGGGCCAGCGCATTCAAGGGTTGGCGCCATTGATGGGCAATATTGCCGACCATTTCGCCCATCGCCGCCAAACGCGATTGCTGGATCAATATCAGGTCTTTTTCCCGATTTTTTGCCAAGGCATCGGCGATCCGTTGTTCCAGCGTATCGTTCAAGTCTTTCAGCGCACGCTCCGCCTCGACGCGATCGGTGATGTCCTGAGCCAGCGACGCCACGCCGATGACACGCTGGGTTTCGTCGATCAGAGGGGTGTTGTACCATTCGCAGGTGATCAGCCGCCCGTCTTTGGTGGTGTTGGTATTGGTGCTGCGCGTACCGCCCTGCTGCGCCAAAAGCTCCTGCCATACTTGCTCCAAGTCCGCGCGCGCGTAGCCGGGCAGGATCAACTCGGAGGCATGGCGCCCCATGGCTTCGTCGCGGCTGAAGCCGAAAATTTGCTCCGCCGCCGGATTCCAGAAAATGACGCGGAAATCGGCATTCCATTCGATCGCCGCCAAGGGCGTTTGCTGCACGTGCAAGGCCAAACGCTGTTGCGATTGGCGCACTGTCTCCTCGGCGGAACGGCGTTCCATTATTTCGTCCTGCAATTGGCGGTTGGTCGCCTCCAGGCCGTTTTTGGCCGAATTCAGGTCGTCCACCAATTGCCGGTTCTCGAAGCGTAAGCGCAAGGATTCCCGCAGTGTGGCATGGATGCGATTGGAGCCCACCCACATCAGGGCGAGGAAGATGATCGCCATTATCCCCATGGAAACGTACAGGCCATCCCCGAAAAACAAGATACGCACGACAAAAGGCACTACCGCGGGCAATATGTACAACAGATAAGCGCGGGGAAGAGCGGTCAGCGTGGCGAGGGCTCCCCCCGCCATACCGCCGAGCACGAAGCCCAGCAACATTTGATGGGCTTGGCTATGGCTCGGAAACAAGCCTACGCTGAGCGCGCCCCAGGTAAGGCCCGAAAAAGCCACGCTCCACAGAAAACGCCGCGCCCAAATCTCCGCCGCGTCTGGATTCGGATCGGATTTCCGATACCGCAGCAGCAGCAGATACCGCCCCATCGAGAGCAAATAGATGGACACCACCCAGGCGACGATCCGGGGCGACGAAACCTCGCCCCAAAACGCATAGCCAACGAACAGGGCGTTAATTACCGTTCCCAGCAAAGCGACAGGCAATTGGGTATACGACAACCTCACCAATTCGGCGTTGAGCTCGGCAGAAAACGGGAGGCTGCCTTTGGGGTTTGCGGCCATATTCACTATAAACGGGTGTTTGGGATAAACTGCGCCAATAATAGCCGGATATAACACTACACTTGGCCTAGCCATTATAAAGGGGAGCATACATGAAACTACACTGCTTAGCCGCATTGGCCCTGGGCGCGTTCACCGCAAACGCTTCGGCTTCGGGGTTCGCTTTGCTGGAGCAGAATAGCGACGGGATGGGCAGCGCCTACGCCGGCGGCGCGGCCAGCGCCGAAAACGCCAGTACTATTTACTACAATCCAGCCGGCTTGACGCAACTCGACGGCGACCAGTGGGCCGCCTCCCTTCAATTCGTCAACCCCTCGCTACCGTTTTCCGACCGCAACTCGACGTCCGCCGGAAAACCCCTTTCCGGCGGCAACGGCGGCAATGCGGGTGCGCAGGCTTGGCTCCCGAGCTTTTTTCTCTCCCACGGATTAAACGAGCGGGCGACGTTCGGCCTAGGCGTCAGCGTGCCGTTCGGACTGGAAACCGATTATGAATCCGGCTGGAAGGGCCGCTATTACGCGTTGAACACCCGCCTGCAAACCCTGAATTTCAACCCTTCCCTGGCTTACAAAATAAACGAGTCTTGGTCGATAGGCGGCGGCGTCAACCTTCAGTACGCCAAGGCGGATTTGTCCACCGCCGTGGATTTCGGGCTGATCTGCGTCGGGCTGCTGGGGCCGGGAGCCTGCGCGCCTTCCGCGACGCTTCCCCAGCAAGCGGACGGGCTATCCAAGCTCACGGGCGACAGTTGGGCCTGGGGTTATAACCTGGGCGTACTCTACTCGCCTTCCCGCGCCACCCGCTTCGGCATGGCCTACCGCTCCCATATCGACCATACGCTGGAAGGCGATGTCCGCTTCACCCTGCCTGCTAACCTGCCCGCACCTTTGGCCGCCTCGCCCCGTTTCGCCAACACCGCGGCAACGGCCGATCTCCATCTGCCGGACAGCTTCTCCATGAGCGTTTTCCACCAGGCCAGCGAGCGCCTGGCCCTGATGGCCGATTTCACCTGGACCGGCTGGAGCCGCTTCGATGAACTGCGCATCCGCTTTGCCAACGGCTCTCCCGATAACGTCACGCAGGAACATTGGCACGACACCCAGCGCATTTCTCTGGGCGCGCTTTACCGTTACGACGATACCTGGTCCTACCGCGCCGGCATCGCCTCCGACCAAAGCCCGGTGCCCGACCAATACCGCACCGCCAATATCCCGGATAACGACCGCATCTGGCTGACCGTCGGCACCCAGTACCGGGTATCGAAACGCAGCCGCTGGGATTTCGGCTACGCCTACGTTTTCGTCAAGGGAAGCGACATCAACCTGACATCGCCTAGCCAAGGCAACCTCGTCGGCAACTACCAAAGCCATTTCGACGTATTGAGCGCCCAATATAGCCAGGCGTTTCGATGAATGCGTGCACCGCGGCCGCCGATGCGCACCCTCACCGGTAAAATCGAGCTTCCCCCTCCGGCCGGGTCTTAAACCGTTTGTGCAGCCAGAAATACTGCTCGGGCATTTCCTCCACCCGTTCTTCGAGAAAAGCATTCATGCGCCGCACGTCGGCGGCCATATCCCCCGCCGGGTAGTTCTCCCAGGCCGGATAGAACTTTACCTCGTAACCCTGGCCGCCGGGCAACTGGCGGGTAATGCATGGAATCACCGCCGCGCCGACCATTCCGGCCAGGCGCGGCAAGCCGGTGATGGTGGCGGCGGGAACGCCGAAAAAAGGAACGAAAAGCGCGTCGCGCGGGCCGTAGTCCATATCCGGCAGATAGTAGAACGGCAGGCCGTCCTTCAGGGCTTTGACGATGGGGCGCAAGCCCTGTTGGCGCGACAGCAGCAGCGGCTGCTTGAAGCGGCGGCGGCCGGCCAGCATTCGGCGGTCGAATGCGGGATTTTTTTGCACGCTGTACATAGACGCCAGCCGGTCGTCGAGAGTAAGGCGAATCCAGCCCATGTCCAAGCCGACGAAGTGGGGGGCAAAGAGGATCACCGGCCGGCCGCGCTGCGCCTCCAGGTGCTCCCGCCCTACGACGCGGACGATGCGGCGCAGCCTCTGCGGGCGCGACCACCAGGCCAGGCCGCGCTCCAGCAGGCTGCGGCCGAAAGCCTGGAACTGCCGCCGGACGAGTTTTTCCCGCTCGGCATCGGCTCTACCGGGAAAACACAAGCGCAGGTTGATGCGCGCCACCCGCCGCCGCTCGCGGGCGAAAGCATAGAGCAGCCAGCCCAGGCCCCGGCCCAATCCGGCCAAAACCGGCAGAGGCAAAAAATGCAGCAGCCAGATCAGGAAAATCCCAACGCGCGCCATCATCGGGATGCGGCCGCCGATGCGCCCTGGGCGGTGCGTATCGCGCACCGGGCCTTGCCCGCCGCCTCAAGCCTCACGCGTCGCTCCTCGCGGCGTCTTGTAGCGGTTGTAACTCCACAGATACTGGGCCGGGCAGCGGCGCACCACATTTTCGATCTCGCGGTTCAATTCGGCGGCGGCGCTTTTCGCGTCGCCGCTCAAATCCCCCTGGAAAGGGCGTATCCATAAGCGGTAGCCGCGCCCGAAAGACAGGCGTTCGCCGAAAGCGAGCAGAATGGCGGCGTCGCTGGATTTGTGCAGACGGGCGACCAAGCTCATGGTGTAGGCCGGACGGCCGAAAAACGGCGCCCACACCCCTTCGCCCTGACCCGGCACCTGGTCCGGCAGAATGCCAATGGCTTCGCCCCGCTTCAAAGCCTTGAGCAAGGCCTTGACGCCGCCCAGATCGGTTGGCGCCAGCGTCGCCTGGCCGCGCCGCCGGCCGGAATCGATCAAGGCTTGCAGCCATTTCAGCTTGGGCGGGCGGTAGAGGATAGTAATGGGGTGGCATGCCGAATAATACAGGCTGGTGATCTCAAAGCAACCCAGATGGGGCGTGAGAAAAATGATCCCTTTTCCGCGTTCGATGGCGGCGTCGATGTGCCCGCAGCCGTCGCAATCCTTGAGCAGCGCCAACACTTGCCGGTGCGGGCGATACCACACCGGTATCAATTCCAGCACGCTCTTCCCCGCCGCCGCCACGCTCTGGCGCAGGGTTTGGCGATACATCGCATCGCTCCGGCACACGCCGCTCACCCGCAAGTTCTGCTGCAGCCGCGCCCGGTAGCGGGGAGAGAGCAGGTAGACCGCCCAGCCTGCCGCCGCCCCCAGCGCGTGCAACAGCCCTAAGGGGAGGTAAGCCATGATCCGAAGAAGGGTATGAACCATAAAAATAAGGGTTTGACTAGGCCTGAACAAAAAAATACAATTCTCGCTGAATTGTTGGGCCGCCGAGTTAAACAGGACAACTTGCGGGCGGATTAAAAATACGGCTAAAGCGTCGCCTGCCTCCTACCCCGGAGCCGGCCTCGCCGGTAATTTACGGGGAAATACCCACAAGGAGCAGATCATGTCACACGAATTTCTTTTCACCTCCGAATCCGTCTCGGAAGGCCATCCCGACAAAGTCGCCGACCAAATCTCCGACGGCGTGCTGGACGCCATTCTAGCGCAGGACCCCTATGCCCGGGTAGCGTGTGAAACCCTGGTGAATACCGGCCTGGTCGTCCTCGCCGGCGAAATCACCACCTCGGCGGTGGTCGATTACGTCTCCGTCGCCCGCGACACCATCAAGCGCATCGGCTACGATGAATCCGCCGGCGGCTTCGATTACCGCAGTTGCGCGGTCTTGACCGCCATCGACAAGCAATCCCCCGACATCGCCCAAGGCGTGAACGAAGGCCAAGGCCTTGACCCCGACCAGGGCGCGGGCGACCAGGGCTTGATGTTCGGTTACGCCTGCAATGAAACGTCGCAGTTGATGCCCGCACCGATCTACTTCGCCCATCGCCTGATGCAGCGCCAAGCCGAAGTGCGCAAAGACGGCCGCCTGACGTGGCTGCGCCCGGACGCCAAATCCCAAGTGACCTTCCGCTACGTCGACGGCAAGCCGGTGAGCATCGACACCATCGTATTTTCCACCCAGCACGCGGCGGAAATCGAATACGACAAGCTGACCGAAGCGGTAATCGACGAGATCATCAAACCGGTGATCCCGGAACAGATGTTCACCCGCGAAACCAAGTATTTCATCAACCCCACCGGGCGCTTCGTCGTTGGCGGGCCGATGGGCGACTGCGGCTTGACCGGGCGCAAGATCATCGTCGATACCTATGGCGGCGCGGCCCATCACGGCGGCGGCGCATTCTCCGGCAAGGACCCCTCCAAGGTAGACCGCTCCGCCGCTTATGCCGGCCGTTACGTGGCCAAAAACATTGTCGCCGCCGGCTTGGCCTCCAAGTGCGAAGTGCAAGTAGCCTACGCCATCGGCATCGCCAAGCCGGTTTCGCTGATGGTCAACACCTTCGGTACCGGCAAAATCAGCGATGACAAAATCGTCGCCTTGATCCAGGCGCATTTCGACCTGCGCCCCAAAGGCATCGTGATGGCCCTCGACCTGCTGCGCCCGATTTACCAGAAAACCGCCGCCTACGGCCATTTCGGACGCGACGAGCCGGAATTCTCCTGGGAAGCGACCGACAAGGCTGCGGCGCTGAGGGCTGACGCTGGGCTGTAAGCCGCCTTCATTTTGAAACGAAAAACCCGAGCCCTGACTTGCTGAGCGAGTCGGGGCTTTGTTTTTCTGCTTAATTTGTGCGCTACGCGCAATTGTTTGAGACGGGGGGCGGCCCCGTAAGCCGCTCACTTTTCTTGTCTCGCCAAGAAAAAGTAAGCAAAAGAAGGCGACCCCGCTACACCGCCCCTTCGGGGTTCCCTGCGTTGCTCACCAAGCCGGGCGGCTGAGGAACTCGGCCTTTGGCCTCAGACACCCTCAGCCGACTTCCCCCGGCTCGGCTCCGCTACTCGGCGGCGTAGAGGGGAACCACCCTC
>JAIOJO010000394.1 GCA_019911985.1 Sulfuricellaceae bacterium
GGTGCGCACCAAGACCGATGGGACGGATAGCGTGGTGTTGGCGCGCTATGGCGCATTGACCCGGCCGGCGTTGTGGGAAGCCCCGCCACTGGAAATCCGTGAGCTGAAGGCACTGATTGCCCGACTGGAAGCCTTGGAGACGGATGCGCGCCGGGAATTGAACCGGCGCGAGAAGGCGCTGGCCGCCCAGGCGCCTGCCCTGGTTCAGGAGTCCCTGAACAGTCACTTGGCTTCCTTGAACCAGGAAATCGCCCGGCTGCAACGAGCCATAGACGACCATATCAACCGCCATCCGGGCTTGAAGGCAGATCGGGAACACTTGCTGTCGATCCCGGCGGTGGGCGAGAAGACGGCCAACCGGATGCTGGCGGTGTTGCATAGCCGCAAGTTCACGAACGCGGAACAGGTGGCGGCCTTCCTCGGCTTGGTTCCGGTCGAACACCAATCCGGCAGCAGCATCCAGAAGCGCCCGCGGCTGGCGAAGAACGGGGATGCCAAAACTCGTGCGGTGTTGTACATGGCTGCCATCGTGGCGACCCAATACAATCCCCATATCAAGGCGCTCTATACCCGGCTGTGCGCCAAGGGAAAACCCAAGATGGCCGCCCTCGGCGCCGCCATGCGTAAGCTCGTTCATTTGTGCTTTGGGGTGATTAAGCATCAGACCTCTTATCAGCCTAATTGGCCGATAGGTTGTTGACAGAATAGACGGTATCTACAAGCGCAGTTCGATGTTTTAGAAAAGTTTCTAAGAAGCTGTTTTAGAAACATGAACTATTCCACTTCCAATTCCTTGACCCGCATCTGGTCGCCGCCCGTCACCTGTAGGCGATAGCTGCCGCAATGCGGGCAGGGGTCGAAGCGCGCGGCGATTTCCGCCGGCTGAGAGCATTGCATGCACCAAGCCTGGCCGGGGGTCTCGGCAATGTCAAGAACCGCGCCGTCCGCCAAGGTATCGCGGGTCGTCGCCTCGAAACAAAAACGCATGGCGTCCGGGTCGACGCCGGACAAAGCCCCGATCTCCAGCCATACCGTTTTCACCCGGCTGAAGCTTTGGCTTTTCGCGCTATCCTGCAGGATATCCAATACGCCCTGCATCAGCGACATTTCATGCATGCTCTATCCTCAATTCGTAGCCCACGCACGGGTCAAGCGCTAGCATAGCCATGGCTATTTTTTTCCGCAACGCCCCCTCGTCGGCGGCGCGCACGCCGCGCAACTCGTCTACCAATACGCCGCCAGGATGGAAGTTCCATTCCGTCGGCGCCAGAATCTGGTAACGCCGTACCACTTCACCGGCGACTTCAACGCGGTGCAGCAACAAGCCGCGCGCCGTCTCCACCCAAGCTTGGCCAAGCCCTTCCCGGCCCGGCCTACCATCCGCGCCATCCGGCTCGGCTAGCAGCAATGCCTGAATGCGCTGCGGCAGCGCGGCCAACTCCAGCAGCCGCGCCACTACCCGCGCCAATAAGCGGTTGCCGCCTCGCCGCAGGATATCGCCCAGCAGAGGATGCCCTTGCATGCGCGCCAGCGCCCCCGTTTCCAGCGCACCGCCCCGCCACTGCGGCCACTGCGCAAATCCGTCATCCGCGGCCAACGCGTCGGCCAGGGCCGCCATTTCCCCCGCCGCCGGCATAAGCGGAACGGCACTCGGCTCCCCGTGTTCCATGCTCTGCTCCATTAGCATTCCAATCATTCCGGCAAGCGGGACGGCCCGGCTCCGGCACCATGCTTCCAAGGCCTCTACACTGGCGATAGCCAAGAACTCCAGCGGCGCTATGCCCAACAGGCGCTGTTCCACATGCCGCGCCAACTGCGTAGCAAAGCGCTGCCATGCCTCAATATTCAAATCGATGGCGGCGCTGCCGGCCGTTTTCCAGCCGGCGTCGGCCAACACCGGCTGGATCGCGCGTTCAAGGCCGACCCGTCCCTGCGCATACGCTTTCTCGTCGGTCTGGGCGCCCGTGAGTTGCGGCCAATCGAGGCTGAAACGCCACAGGTATTCCTGGGCGGTTTCGGCGAGCACGACTAGCTGCCTCGTCCGCCGGACTGACGAGGACGGGCCGATGCCCAAGGCTTGCTGGCAAGCCTGTAGCGCCGCCGCGCTTTGCGCCAGGCGGCAGACGCTGAAAAGCAAGGGCAAAATAGCCACGACATGGGCAACGGTTTTGCCCCGGAATATATGGCAGGCCTGGACGGGCCGTGTGGAAACCAGCTCAGCGCTTTGGACGCAAAACCCATCCCACTTTATCGTGAGGCATAGGCGTCCTTCAATCGCCACCGTGCCTGCCGCGTAAAAACCCGCCCGCCAAAAAGGCCCGGCGCGATAGGGCAGGAAGCGGGTCATGCGCGTGCGGCGGCGGGGCAAACACATTTTTCATGACGGCCTCCGCGGTGGAACGCGCGCTGGCTTGGTCGAAAAACTCGAAAACCGGTGAAAACAGGGAACAAGATTGATAATAGCCCAAACCCGCTTCGTAGCCGACGCTAAAAGCATAATCCCCGGACGGAAAGGAATGCACGACGCTATCGCCGGCTAGGGAATGTTCTTTCCCTGGCATCAGCATCAAGTTCATGAACCAAGGGCTAATCAATACACCGACCCAATCCTCGCACCAAGGCACGAAACCGACGGCCTCCACCGACAAGGCGGGATTCAGGATAGGCAGGCCGTCCATCCGGTCTTTCTGAATCGCCAGAAAGACCGGCTCGATCCGGGCCGCAGGCGAAGTCCACTTGCTTTCCTGCTTAAGCAGCATCACCGTCACCTGCCCTTGCTCAATTTTCCATAGTGAGAAATTGCTCCTTG
The DNA here is from genome assembly GCA_019911985.1 of Sulfuricellaceae bacterium. Lineage (GTDB taxonomy): Bacteria > Pseudomonadota > Gammaproteobacteria > Burkholderiales > UBA9220 > JAIOJO01. The sequence goes on from JAIOJO010000394.1 coordinate 2,810, forward strand.
CCGCCGTCGCAGACGGGGCAACACCAATGCGGCGGCAATTCGCCGAAGGAAACGCCGGGTGGAATTTGCCAGATTTCATCCCCCTCGGCGGGATCGTAGACATACCAGCAAATCTTGCATTCCAAGCGGCCTCCGCCCTGTTGGCCGCGCTCAAACTTTACATTCATCGCCATCTATCCACTGGACGATTTCCTTCAGTCTATCGAAGCTGTCTTCGATATCCTGGCGAGCGGCGCGCACGATCTCCGGCACACCGCCTATTTCTATCATGCTCTGGATAGGCAGATCCTGGGAATTATAATACTGTACCCACCAGGCGGCTTTCAGTTGGGTGCTGGATATCCGGCAACTGCCATAACCGCGGGAGAGTATCAGCGCGCTCCCCATGCCGAGAACGCGTTCCAGATAATCGATGTCTTGCTGCGACAGCGGCAACAGGCTGAGATTGACGGTGTGGGGCGCGCCTGCTTCGCGGTAGCGGCGCACCCGGTCTTGCACCTCCACCAGCACCGAAGGGGCGTTGAGGATACCGGCGGGCGGCGCGTCCGGCCACGACAAATCGTCCGCCGCGCCGCTGTCGGCGATTGCGGCAACAATGGGCGGCACATCGCAGATTTCTATCGTATCCCGCATATGGCAATCTGCCAGGCCGACATAACGCACCCGCCAAACGCCTGTCAGCACCGATTCCTGGATGAGTACCGTCGCCGTGTGACCCAGCTTGATGCTGACTTCGCCTTCGCCCAAGACCTGGTTGACCAAGTTCAGCTCTTCATCGGGCAAATCGCCGCCCACCTCGATGCAAATGCGCGGTATCTCACCCGTACGGCAGGCCGCCAGGGCGTTGCACACTTCAAGCAGCAGCGCCTTGGCGCGGCGAAGATGGGCGACATCCTGCGCCTCCGGCAGCGGAGGCGGCGTATAGACCGTCATATCCTTCGGCATCGTCAGGTAATCGAGTTGCGCGTCGACCTCGTCGACCGGTTGCGATCCGGGTCCCCACGCGACTACGGGAATATCCAGTGCTTTCATGCGCCCTCCTGCTGATAAATGGCGGCCATTGCCCGCCGAAACTAAATCCCGGCCAGCATCCACAGACCGGTGCAACTCAAGGCCACGCCGCCCAACCGCAACAGATTAGCCAGCCGGCCCTGCAGAGCCATGCCCGCGCCCAAGCCGACCCCGTGCAGCAAGGTGGTGGACGCGATGAAACCCAGGCCATAGAGCCACGGCGCCGCCATGCCCGGCATTTCCGCGCCGTGAGCATGGCCGTGAAATAACGCGAACACGCCCACCAGAGA
>JAIOJO010000395.1 GCA_019911985.1 Sulfuricellaceae bacterium
GGTGATGGAACACAAGAAGCTTCGCCGCGTACCTATCGGCGACCACGCCACGCTCTATTTCGAGGATGCCCTCACCATGCAATACCAAGTGCAGGACATGCTGCGCCTGGAACGCATCTTCGAACCTGAAGGCATACAGGAAGAGTTGGATGTCTACAATCCGCTTACTCCCGACGGCAGCAACTGGAAAGCCACTTTCATGGTGGAGTACGAGGACGAAAAAGAGCGGAAAACGGCTCTTGCCCGGCTCATAGGCGTTGAAAAAACAACCTGGGTTCAAGTGGAAGGCTTCGACAAGGTATTTGCCATCGCCAACGAGGATCTAGATCGGGACACGCCGGACAAAACGGCTTCGGTTCATTTCATGCGTTTTGAACTCTCCCCAGGAATGGTCGCGGCCGTAAAACAGGGAGCGGCAATCCGGGCCGGTATCGACCATCCCGCCTATATCAAGGCTATGCAACTACCGGATGAAGTGCGTAATTCGCTGGCCAGCGATTTGCTTTGATAGGAATCGAAACCCGTGTTACGGACACCGATGAGGCAGTTGCGCCCGCAGCTCGCCTAGCTGGACTTCAAGATCGCGTATGCGGTCGAGAAACGAAAGCGCCAAGGCCAGAGCGTTGGGGTCGAGTTCGAAATCGTCGCGCAAGCGTCGGACGGCCCGCACCGTTACCACGCAATGAGCGCCGAACGACCACTGGATTTTCGACGGATCGTTCGGAACTAGGACGCCGGCATCCACAAGCTGGCGCAGTTCCGTCTCCGACAGCCCGGACAGTTCCGCCAACTCCGCAAACGAAACCTCATGCCGATCGTCCTGCCAGATTATATCAGTGAGGTCGATTTCCATTTTCCATCTCCTGTTCGAAATGACCGCGGGGGTTGAACGTCGAGCTATCCGCTAACTCCTTGAGCAGCGCCCGCTCATGTTCGCTCAACACGGTAGGCACAACAATCTGGACGATGGCGAAGAGATCGCCTTCCCCCTCGCCCGCTTTGGGCAAGCCGCGCTTGGCGAGCCGTATTTTTTGTCCGGCAGCGGTTCCTGGCGACACTTTAAGGCGAACGGCGCCACCCAAGGTAGGTACATTGATAGAAGCGCCCAGCGCAGCTTCCCAAGGCGTCAAAGGCAGATCGATGTAGAGATCGTGGCCGCTGACACGAAAAAGCGCATGCGGATGCAATGCGATGTTGAGGAAAAGGTCGCCATCTCGCCCCCCGTTGAATCCTTTCCCGCCCTTCCCTCGTAAGCGCAATTTTTGCCCGTCTGTAGCGCCTTGTGGGATGCGCGCCTTAAAGGTGCGAGGCACGCGATGCATGCGGC
>JAIOJO010000396.1 GCA_019911985.1 Sulfuricellaceae bacterium
GGATCAAATGGCATTTGCCCGAGGAAATTTTGCACGTCATGGAAAACCATTACGACATCCATTACCGCGGAAAAAACTGGGCCTTGGCGCTGCTGGAGGGCTTATGCGCCCGCTGGGCAAACTGCATTCTCGACGCTGAAGGCGAAATCGATTTTGAATCGGAGGCCTCGGCTGCGCTGGGCCTACCGGAGGCGAATATCGAAGCGCAATGGGAAAAAATGCGCGACAAACTGGATGCAATCAAAGAGATGTCCTCGCTGTTTTCCAAAGGATAGGGATCATGCTGAATTCATCGCTGTTCGCCGAATCCTCATTGGAACTCAACCGCCATATCGTCAACCTGCTGGATTCATTGTCCGCCCTCTACACCCTCACCGGAATCCCTCTCGGCGACCTAGACGAAACCCAGTTGTTAAAGCAATCCCTGGAAGCGCTGATGTCGAATCAGGATATGGAGCGCTGCTCCATCTTTCTGCTGGATGAACACAATCAATTGACGAACGCGGTGGGACTCGATTGGCACGATACGCTGAGGAATATGGTCGGCTCGGCCGATACGCTTCCGGCCGAGGAGCGCGAAAAAAAGAAATTCAACTTGGGTGAAGGCATTTTGGGTCGCGTCGCGGCTACCGGGGTCATCGAACACTGCCGCTCCTGCGCCGACGATCCCCAGTTCAAGCAATTCAGTTCCACCGAAAACCCGGTGCAGGGAGCCCTGATTTGCGTGCCTATCGTCGGCGAGGAACAGGTGCTCGGCGTCCTCAACGTGTCTTACCCGGTGCCCGGTTTTTTCACGCTCTGGCACGAACGCTTGCTGCTGCTGTTTTGCAAAATGCTCGGACGCTTGCTGCTGAGCCATAGGCTCATGCACCAGTTGAGCTCGATGGTGGAGCAGAAAACGCAGGAACTCAGCGGCGCCAATGCCATGCTGATGGACGAGGTAGCGCAGCGCCAGGAGACCCAGCACGAACTCGCCTACCAGCACCGCTTCCTGCAATCGATCATGGACGGCATTTTGGAACCGATCCGGGTGATCGGCAAAGACTACCGCATTTTGCTGCAGAACCGTTCCGCCGAAACGGAGGGGGCGAAGCACGGAAAGCACGGCGAAACGCTGTGCTATCAATCGTCCCACCATCGCGACCGGCCTTGTGCCGGCGAAAAAATGCAATGCCCGCTCGCAGCGGTGCTGCAGCAAAACCGGCCGATCACCGTCGTCCACGAACATTTCAATGCGCAAGGTTTGTTGCGCTATGTCGAGTTGTTGGCGTCGCCGCTGCAGGACAAGAACGGCGCCGTGGTCGGCATTATCGAAAGCGAGCGCGACATAACCGAACGCGTACAGGCCGAGCAAGCCACACAACAACTCAACGAAACCTTGGAATCCCGCGTCAAGACCGAAGTTGCCAAAAACTTGGAAAACGAGCGCCTATTGATCCAGCAAGCCCGTTTGGCCGCCATGGGGGAAATGGTCGGCAATATCGCGCACCAATGGCGGCAGCCCATCAATGCCTTGGGCCTGCTGCTGGGCAATCTCAAGGACGCTTACGACTACGGCGACCTTAATAAGGAGTACCTCAACCAGAGCGTCAATAACGGCCAGCAAATGATCCAGAAAATGTCGACCACGATCGACGACTTCCGGAATTTCTTCAAGCCGACCAAGGAAAAATACAATTTCGGGCTGCGCGCGGCAATCGGCGACACGCTGAATATTGTCGGCCCTAGCTTTGAAAACCATAACATCGCCTTGATCGTCGAGGAAGGGGAAGAGGTCGCGGTAAACGGTTACCCCAACGAGTTTTCCCAAGTGCTGCTGAATGTGCTGAACAATGCCAAAGACGCCATTACGGACGCTAAACGCGCAGGCGGAAGCATCAAAATCAGGGTCGGGCACGATGATGAAAAAGGCTGGGTTTCGGTTCAAGACGACGGGGAAGGCATCCCTGCCGCCAGCGCCACGAAAATTTTCGACCCCTACTTCACCACCAAGGAAGAGGGCACGGGCATCGGCCTGTATATGTCGAAAATGATCATGAAACACATGGGGGGCAATATCGTTGCCGGCAATACTTCGGAAGGGGCCGAATTCGTGCTGAGCTTGCCGGGCGGGTGCTCGCCCTAAGCCGCTATCCATTCCAAATTCGGATTCAATTCGGCAATAAAACCGCTAGAATTTTTCACCGTAAACCCCCGGCCGCATCGCCCGAGGACAAAGCCGCAAATCGCCCCGAAGAAACACTGTAGGGTGCGCCGTGCGCACCGGTTTGCGTCCAGTGGTGCGCACGGCGCACCCTACGGAATCAATTGCTTGCATGGCGTTTCTTGAGAGGCTTTAGCCGCCGCCCTCAACGCCATAGCGCTGTTTCCACAGGTAGTAGAACAGCGGAATCACCACCAGCGTCAGTGCGGTCGAGGCGAACGTGCCGAATATCAGCGACACCGCCAGTCCGCCGAACACCGGATCGGTAATCATGATCGCCGAACCCAGGATAATCGCCAGCGCGGTCAGCAGGATCGGGCGGAAACGGATCGCGCCGGCCTCGATGACCGCCTCCTTGAGGGGATAGCCGCGGTTTTCGTATTCGATGATGAAATCGATCAGCAACAGCGAATTCCGCACCACGATCCCCGCCAAGGCGATCACGCCTATCATCGAAGTCGCGGTGAACGCCTGCTGGGTCAGCCAATGGCCGGGGAATACGCCTACCAGCGTCAGCGGGATCGCACCCATCACGATCAAGGGAATCACGAAGGATTTATAGTAGCCCACCAGCACCAGGTAGATCAGCACCAGCGCGACGATGAAGGCGCTGCCCAAATCGCGGAACACGTCCAAGGTCAGGCGCATCTCGCCGCCCCAGAGTATCTGGTAGCGACTGATGTCGTGGGGTTGGGCGTCGTTGAAACCGAGATTGGCGGTAGTGAAACGCACGCCGCTGCGCGGCAGGGTTTGATTATCCAGCAGCTTGTCCAGCGCCAGCACCGCGTAGACCGGGCTGGAGCGCAGCAACTCGCCGCCCACCATCACCACCGGATGCTGATCGCGATCGTAAATCGGCTTGGCCTGCACCACCCGGCGCACCGTCGCGAGCGACGACAGCGGCACTTGCTGCCCCATCGCGTTGACCACGCTGAGCGAGAGCACCTGTTGCGGCGACTGCCGGTCGGCGCGGGGCAGCCGCACGGTGATGTTGATCGGCTCGCGGGCGTCGTCGACGTGCAGGCTGCCGATGGAAAAACCCGCCACGTAATCGTGGATCAGTTTCGCCACCTGCGCCGGAGCCACCCCGGCCAGCGCCGCTTTTTCGGCATCGACGCGGATTTCATAGCTGTCCACCGGCGCGGTCACCGAATCGTCGACGTTGACCATGCCGTACATCTGCTGGAAGCGGCTATCCACCTCCGCCGCCGCCTGGCGCAAGCGGCCGTAATCCGGGCCGTACAGCTCGGCCAGAATCTGCGCTTGCACCGGCGGACCCGGCGGCGTTTCGTAGAGCTTGATTTTCGCGCCGGGAAAGCGTTCGCGCACCGGGGCCAGGGCCGCATCGAAGCGCGCGACGATTTCGTGAGAACTCACCGGACGCTCATGCTTGCTCGTCAAATTGACGCGAATTTGCGCCAATTGGCTCCCCCGCTTGAGGATGTCGCCGCGCACCAGCGCGGCAAAGTCCACCGGCGCCGTGATGCCGAGGAAGGTTTGGTAATTGGCGACGAAAGGCGTCCGCGCCAGCACATCGCCGACCGCCCGTGCCACTTGGCCGGTACCGGCCAGCGCGGTGCCGGCCGGGGCGTCCACTTCGACCAAGAAGGTGTTGGTGTTGTCGTTGGGCAGCATTTTCAGCTCCACCCCCAAGGCGCTGAGCGGCCCGTTCAAACCGGAAGGCCGGATGAACTGCCATACCGGCTGCAGCATGGCGAGCAGCAGCAGCGCCGCCACGATCAGAAAAAACCGGTTGCGCCGCCGCGGATTGTCGATCAGCGGCTCGACGATGCGAACGTAGGCGCGGTGCAGCTTGTCCTTGGGATGGGCATCCATCTCTTCCAGCGTAGGCCTCTTGGCCAAGTCGGCCAGAGCCTTGCCCTTGAGCCAGCGATGCGCGGCCCAAGGCACCACCATGTAGGCGATCAGCAGCGAGGCGATCATCGCCACCGGCACGTTGAAGGGAATCGGCCGCATGAACGGCCCCATCATGCCGGTGACGAAAGCCATCGGAATGAAGGCCAGGATCACCGCGATGGTGGCGATGTTGGTGGGGTTGCCGATCTCGTTGGTGGCCTGCACCAGCGCTTCCTTGAAGTGGCGGGCGCCGCCCATGTGCAGGTGGCGGTGGATGTTCTCCACCACCACGATGGCGGCGTCCACCAGCAGGCCCAACGACAGGATCAGCGCGAACAGCGTGATGCGGTTGATGCTTTGCCCGGCGATCAAGCCCACGGTGAGCACCACGAATAAGATCAAGGGCACGGTCAGCGTGACGATGGCCGCTTCGCGCCAGCCGAGGAAGAAAATCAGGATCACCACCACCGACAGAATCGCGATGCCCAAATGCTCGACCAGGGTATTCACCGCTTCGTCCGCCTTGGCGCCGTCATCGCGGGTAACGGCTACGCCGATTCCCTGCGGGATGGCTTGCCGTTTCAATTGATCGAGCTTGGCGAGCACCGCGTTGGCCACCACCACGGCATTGGTGCCGGCCTTCTTGGCGATGGCCAGCGTCACCGCCGGCGCTTCGCCGCGAAAAGCCGGATGCGCGGCCGCCGGCCCGTAGGCGAAGCTCGACATCGCCTCCATTTCCGCCGCGCCGTCTTCGATGCGCGCCACATCCTTGAGGAATACCGGCCGGCCGCGCGGCGCGCCGAGAACGATGTCGCCCACCTCGCGGGCGCCGCCGAGGAAGCCGTTGAGGCGCAGCGGATGGTTGCGGTTGTTATCCACCAGATCGCCCGCCGGCATCGACACGTTGGTGCCCGCCAGCATGCCGCCGACCCGATCCAGCGACAGCCCGGCGGCGGCCAGCTTTTGCGGGTCGATCCAAACATTCACGGCGCGGGGACTGCCGCCGACGATTTCGCTAAAGGACACGCCGGGGATGTTGCGCAACTGTTCCAGCACGCGCTGCGCTACCTGGCGCAAGGGGTAGTCGCCGTATTCCTTGGACGACAACGTCAGCGTCATGATCGGCACGTCGTCGACGTTGATCGGCTTGACCATGGGCTGCAGCGCGCCGGGCGGCATGCGGTCCATGTTCTGCATCAACTGGTTGTAGAGCTTGACCAGGCTTTTTTCCTGATCCTCGCCGACATCGAACTGCACGGTCACCACGCCGTAGTCGTTCACCGCGTAGCCGAAGGTGTGCTTGACGCCCGCCTGGGCGTTCATGATCGCCTCCAGCGGCTTGACGATCATGTTCTCCACCTCCTCGGCGGAAGCGCCCGGCTTGGCGACGATCACGTTGGCGGCCGGCACCACGATCTGCGGGTTGTACTCGCGCGGCGTCACCAGCAGCGCGACCAATCCGACCAAAGAAATCGCCACCATGATCATCGCTGTGATCTTCGACAGCAGGAAAGTCTTGGCCAGCCGCCCGGCGATATTCAAGGGGCTATCCGGCGATTCTGCGTGGGGCGTTTCGCTCATGGTTGCCGGCTTCCCGTCGCGGTCACCCGGTCGCCGGAATCGAGATCGGCATTGCCGCTCACGACGATGCGGTCGCCGGGATTCAAGCCCGCCAGGATTTCCACCTCGCCGCCGCTGGCGTCGCCGCTACGCACCATGCGATAGTGCGCGATGCCCTGGGCATCTACCGTGAACACACCGCCGATGCCCGCGCGCAGCAGCAGTGCCGCCACCGGCACGCGTATGCCCTGGCGGCTGCCCACGGCGAAGCGCACGCGGGCGAATGCGCCGCTGCGCAGCCCCGCCACGGCGGGCAGGTCGAGCTTCACCAGATGGGTATGCGACATCGGATCGGCGGCGGGAACGATATGCGCTATCGTCGCCTGTACCGCTTCGGCCCGGCCGTCGACGGCCACCGCCACGCGATCGCCGAGCTTGATCCGGGCGTAGGTTTCATCGCTGACGGCGGTCTGCACCTGCAATTTGCGCGCATTTTCCAAGGCCAGCAACGGACGGCCGGGAGCGGCCAAATCGCCCGCCGAGGCCATTTTCTGCGTCACCACGCCGTCGATGGGGGCGCGCACTTCGGCGTAGCGCCGTTGCGACAACGCCGTGTTCAATCCGGCGCGGGCCGCCGCCGCCTGGCTCTGGGCGACGCGGTATTGCAGCTTGATCTTGTCGTATTGCTGCCTGGAAATGGACTCGTCTTTATACAGATTCGTGAAGCGCTGGTAATCGGCCCGGGCGTCGGCCAGCGCCGCGTCCGCCTGGGCCGCGCCGGCCCGCGCCTGCTCCACGCCCCCTTGAATATCGGCCGGATCGATCACCAACAGCAATTGTCCCGCCTTCACCGCGTCGCCTTCGTGCACCCGGATTTCGCGGATATAGCCCATCAGCCGCGAAGCGACCTGTACCTGCTGTTCCGCCACCACCGTACCCGGCGCCGCGTCGATTTGCGGCAGCGGAAGCAGGCGCACCGTAGCCACTTCCGCCGCCACCGTCTTGCCCTCGGTTTTCGGCGCGGCATCGTGGTTCTGGCAGCCCGTCAGCGCCAGCGACAGGCCTAGTGCGAACGTCAAATATGCTCGGGATTGCACCTTCATCATGTCTCCTCAATTACAACTGTTCGGCGTCGAGCTGGCCAGCCGCCAGACGCAAGGCGCTGCGCTGTACCGTCAACTGGTAGCGCGCCGCCACTAAATCGGCGCGGGCCTTGTCGAGCTGCGCCAGCGCGGACAGCACCTCGACCATGTTGGCGACGCCGTTTTCATAGCGTTTTTGCACCAGGCGCTGCGCCTCCTCGGCCTGATTTACCGCGATCTCGCGCGCCTTGACCCGCTCTTCCGCCTCCAGCGCGCCGCGCCAGGCATCGGCCACTTGGTAGCGGACGCCCTCTTCGGCCTGGCGCAGGCGGGCCTGCATTTCGCTGCGCGATGCCTCGGCGCGGTCCACCGCACCGCGCGTCACGCCGAAATCGAGCACAGACCAGGACAACACGCCCGCCACGGTATAGGAGGGCGCGGTCTGGCGTAGCGTGGGATTGTTCCAGTCCTGGCGCAGCATGGCGTTGAAATGAGGGTAGTAATCGGCCTTGGCCACCGCCACATTGGCGCCCGCGCCGTCCAACTGGTGGCGCAAGGCGCGCACGCCGGGATTGGCTTCAAGCGCTTCGGCCTGGAGCTTGGCGATATCGCCGCTCGGCGCCGACGGCACGAAATCGGCCCCCACATCCAGCGCCTGATCCAAGGGCATGCCCAGCAGCAAATGCAACTGGTCCAGGGCCGAAGCCTGGGCGTGGCGCGCTTCTTCCAGCTTGACCCGGACATCGCCCAGGTTCACTTCGGCGGAGAGCAGGTCGCTGCGCACCACCACCCCTTCGCGCAACAGATTGCGGCTGGTTTTGACGTAGGCTTCGGCGGCGGCCAGCGCCTGCTGCGCCACCTTGACGTAGGCGCGCGCGGCATGCACGCCCTGGTAGGCCTGCACCACGCGGAAAACGACTTGCTGGCGCGCCGCTGCGTCGCCCTGCTGCGCCGCCTTGACGAAAGCGTGGGCCTGATCGACGTAGCCTGAAATCAGGCCGCCGTTGTAGAGAGGAATCTGCACTACCAAACGGGTATTGTAATTGTTTACCGGGTCGGGATGGTTGAGGTTGACCGGAGCCACCGGCAGCGACGCCGGGCCGACGAATTGGCTGGCACCGAAATCGTTGAAGGTGGCATTGCGCTGCGCGAGCTTGAGGCCGAAGGCGTTCAATGCGTCGTTGCTGCGGGTCGCGGTGACCGACGCGGTCAATTTCGGCCATTGCTGGCCGCGCGCCTGGCGCAAAGCCCCTTCGGCCTGGGCCAACTGGGCTTGGCTGGCCTGGATGTCGGGATTCTGCTTGAGCGCGACGGCGACGCACTGCTTGAGGTCGAGAGTAGCCGCCACGACGGACACCGGCCCCGCCATCAGCAAACCCAATACCAAGGCTAACGCCCCCTTGCCCCGCTCCGTCCCAAGCATCCAGACACTCCCTTCAAATAACGGCTGCGGCCCTTCGCAACCCGGTCGAATACTATATTAGCAATCGATAATATACAAG
>JAIOJO010000397.1 GCA_019911985.1 Sulfuricellaceae bacterium
ATTGAAGCCAAAGCACGTTTAGCCGGCCGCTCATTCGCCCCCCACATCGTAACGCGCCAATTTACCGCGCAAGCCGACGCGGGACAGGCCGAGCTCCCGGGCCGCCTTCGATTTGTTCCAGCGGTGGCGGATCAAGGTTTCCCGGATAATATGCCCTTCCAATTTCTCCATCCGTTCCTTCAGGCTGCCGTCGATCCCGACGAGAAAATTCAGTTCCGCTTCTTCGTCGGGAAGCGCGGCGCGCAATACCTGCGGCGAGAGCAGCTCCGCGCCGAGTTCGCCGCTGTTGGCGAGCGCCAGCATGCGGCAAATTTCATTCTGCAATTCGCGCACGTTGCCCGGCCAGCTATAGGCGCACAGGCTTTCCATCGCCTCGCGGCTGATACCCTTCACGTTTTTGCCGAAAGCGCGCATGGCCTCGTCGAGGATGCGCTGGGCAATCAGGGGAATATCCATAGCCCGCTGCCGTAGCGGCGGCATTTGAACGGTAAAACTGGCAACCCGGTAATACAAGTCCTGGCGGAACAGCTTGTCACGCACCCCCTGTTCCAGATCGCGGTTGGTCGCGGCGATCACGCGCACATCCACCTTGCGGGTGCGCGAGCTCCCCAGCGGGCGAATCTCCCCTTCCTGCAATACCCGCAGCAGCTTGACCTGGAACGCGGGCGAGGTTTCGCCGATTTCATCCAGAAAAAGCGTGCCGCCGCTAGCCAGCTCGAACAACCCGACGCGATCTTCGTAGGCGCCCGTGTAAGCGCCTTTCTTGTGGCCGAACAGTTCGCTTTCGAGCAACTGGTCCGGCAAGGCTCCGCAATTCTCCACCACGAAGGCCTGTTCCGCGCGGTTGCTGCCGTAATGAACGGCGCGGGCCAGCAGCTCCTTGCCGGTGCCGGATTCGCCGGTGATCAGGATGGAAATGTCGTAAGCGGCTATCCGTTGCACGGTCTCGCATAAGGCATTGAGCGGGCTATCGGCGGAACGAACGATGCGCGAAAAGTCGTAGTGCCTTTTGACTTCCTTATGCTTGCTGGCCACCCGCTCGCGCAGCACCGGTTCGGCGGTACGCATTTCCAAGGCAAGATGCCCGTTGAGTTTTTCCAACTGGTAAAGTCTCGCCGCCTCGCGAATTTGTCCCAGCAGGGTTTCCGGATGCCAGGGTTTGACGATGTATTGATAAATCCCGCCGCGATTGATCCCGGCGATAATATCCTCGGTATCGGTATAGCCGGAAATGACCATGCGCACCACGTCCGGCCAGGTTTCGCGCACCCGTTCGAGGAAGGAGACGCCGGTTTCCCCCGGCATGCGCTGGTCGCACAGGATGACCTGCACCCATTCCTTCTGCAGGATGGCTTCCGCCTCGGCGGCGCTGGCGGCAACCAGCACCTCGAACTCTTCTTCCAAGGTACGCCGGATGGCCTCCAACGAACGGACTTCGTCGTCGACTACCAGAACGATGGGTAAATTAGGCATCAGGCTCTCAGCAAATTCTCGGCAACTGCTCTCCGCTGAGCCAATCGACCACGCGCCTGCCGCCGAACGCGGTTTCCATCTCGACGAAACAGTGCGGGTCATCCCTCACTTCTCCGATGATCGCCGCGTCCGCGCCGAGAGGATGGGCGCGCATCGCCGCCAGCAGGCCGTCGGCGGCGGAAGGCGGGCAAATGGCGATGAGCTTGCCCTCGTTGGCGACGTACAAGGGGTCCAGGCCGAGAAACTCGCATGCCGCCGCCACCTCGGTGCGCAGCGGAATAGCCGCTTCGAAAATCCGCATCCCCACCCCGGATTGTTGCGCCAACTCGTTCAGCGTCGTCGCCAAGCCGCCGCGGGTCGGGTCGCGCAGGCAATGGATATCCGGCTGGGCCGCCAGCATCTCGGCGACCAGGCCGTGCAGAGCCGCGGTATCGGAGAGTATCGTCGTATCGAAGCCGAGGTTTTCGCGCTTCGACATCACCGCCACGCCGTGGTCGCCGAGGGTGCCGCTGAGCAGAATTTTGTCGCCCGGCCGGGCGCGGTCGCCGGAAATTTGGATGCCGTCCGGCACCACGCCGATGCCGGTCGTCGTGATGAACACGCCGTCCGCCTTGCCTTGCTCTACCACCTTGGTGTCCCCGGTGACGATGGGCACGCCCGCCGAGGCCGCGGCGCGGCCCATGGATTCGACGATGCGCCGCAGATCGGCAAGCGGAAAGCCTTCCTCCAGGATAAAGCTGGCGGCCAGATGGAGCGGCCGCGCCCCGGCCATGGCCACGTCGTTGAGGGTGCCGTGCACCGAGAGGCAGCCGATGTCCCCGCCGGGAAAGAACAGCGGCGAGACGACATGGCCGTCGGTCGCCATCACCATCTTGCCGCCCGGCACGGAAAAGCTCGCCTGGTCGTTCATCTGGCGCAAGAACGGATTGTCGAAGGCGCGCATGAACAGTTCGTCGATCAATTGCGCCATCGCCCGGCCGCCGCTGCCGTGGGTCATATCGACCCGCCCCTGCTTGAAATCGATGGGGCGAATATAGCCTCGCTTGACCGCGCTCATGCGCTGGCCTCCGCCGCCGCGTCCTTGAAGCGCCCATAGCTGTAGTAGGCGGCGCAAGCCCCTTCGCTCGACACCATGCAGGAGCCGATGGGATTTTCCGGCGTGCAGACGGTGCCGAACACCTTGCAGTCGCGCGGATTTTTCTGGCCGCGCAAGATCGCGCCGCACTCGCAAGCCTTATGCTCGGCCACCGCAGCCGGGGCGACCTCGAAGCGCCGTTCCGTATCGAATGCGGCATAGCGCTCTTGCAGCTTGCGCGCGCTCCGCGGCAGCCAGCCCAGGCCGCGCCACTCGAAGCTGTCGCGCAGCTCGAATACGTCGTCCATCAGCGCTTGCGCCTTGGCGTTGCCGGCGTAAGTGACGGCGCGGGCATATTCGTTTTCCACGGCGGCGCGGCCTTGGTTGACTTGGCGCACCAGCATCAGCACCGCCTGCATCACGTCCAGCGGCTCGAAACCGGCGATCACGACCGGCTTGGCGTATTCCGCCGCGACGAATTCGTAGGGCTGCATGCCGATCACCGCGCTGACATGCGACGGCCCGATCACGCCGTCCAGCAAAACGCCGCCGCCAAGCTGCGTCTCAGGGGAATCGAGGATGCCGCGCAGCGCCGGCGGCGTCAGCACATGGT
>JAIOJO010000398.1 GCA_019911985.1 Sulfuricellaceae bacterium
GAGCAGCCATTTCTTGCGGGTCAGCGCGGTGATCGAGGCCAGCGATATGGCGATCTGGATCAAGGTCATCGCCTGCGCCAGCTTGTGGTGCGGGTGCATCAGCTCCTCGCTCATCGCGTCGGCGCGTTCGGATTTTTGCTCCAGCTCCTCGGCCTTCAGCTTGATTTCTTTCTTTTCGCGGTTGTATTTTTCCGCCTGTTTGCGGAAATCCGCCGCTTTCGCCGGCGAGTCCGAGAGCTCGGCGGCGATCTCCATCAGATGGCCCTTGGAGCTTTTCGCCTGATAGAAATTCCATTGGTCCGACGCGGCGGATTTTTTCAATACCGCCTCGTTTTTCAGCAGCATCGCTTCGTTCTGGGTGGAGCCGCCCTGGTAGCTGACGATGGCGCCGACGGTGGACAGTATCGCGGTGAAAATCGCCACCGACTGTGCCAGCCCCGGTCCGGCGTGGGCTTGGTGTTCGAGTTCGTGATCGTGGGCGCCGTGAACGTGGAAGCCGTGTTCGGACATGCTGCTTGCTCCTTGCGGGGGTAGGGAAAAGTTTGTTTAAGGGTCTTTGCGCGACCTGGACGGCGCTCATTTTACAGGGATTTGGCCCGACTTAAAGGGCAGGTGCTCGCTCAATTTTTCGCTGTAGTCGGCCATCATCGCCTCTTCGCGCTGCAAGAATTCGCCGATGGCCCGGCTCATGCCGGGATGCGCGATCCAATGGGCCGACCAGGTGGCGGTGGGGCGGAAGCCGCGCCCGACTTTGTGCTCTCCCTGCGCGCCCGGCTCAAAGCGCTGCAGGCCGTGCCGGATGCAGTAGTCTATGCCTTGGTAGTAGCAGGCCTCGAAATGCAGGCTGTGGAACTCGGCGTTGCAGCCCCAATGGCGGCCGTAGAGGGTATCGCCGCTGCGGAAGCTGATCGCGGCGGCGACCGGCTGGCCTTGGTGCCGGGCGATGACCACCACCACCTGGTCGCCCAGGGTTTTGCCGACTTCCTGAAAAAAGCCGAGGGTCAGGGTGGGGTGGCCGCTTTTTTTGTCGAAGGTGGAGCGGTAGAAGTCGTGGATCACGACCCAGAGCTCGTCGCTTATTTGCGGGCCGTGCAGCGTTTCCAGCTCGACCTCCGCTTCCGCCACGCGGCGGCGTTCGCGCTTGAGTTTTTTGCGCTTGTCGGCGGTGAAGGTCGCAAGGAAGTCGTCGAAATCGCGGTAGCCTTCGTTGTGCCAATGAAACTGGCAGCCGCTGCGCGCCATCAGCCCTTGCTGCAGCAAGCCGGGCATTTCGCCGGCGTCGGGAAAGAGCCAATGCAGCGACGACAGGTTCAGCTCCTGCGCCTGGCGCGTGACGGCGGCAACGATGCGCTCGGCGGCGCCGGCGGGAGCCCCCGGGGAAAGCAGCAAGCGCTGGCCGGTGGCCGGGGTATAGGGCACGGCGGCGACCAGCTTGGGATAGTAGACCAGACCCGAGCGCTGGTAGGCGTCGGCCCAGGCCCAGTCGAAAACGAATTCGCCGTAGGAGTTGTATTTGAGATACAGCGGCACGGCGGCGGCGAGCTGGTCGTCCGCGTCGTAGGCGGCGAGGTGCATCGGCAGCCAGCCGAAATGCCGCCCGACGCAGCGATTGCGCTCCAGCGCGGCGAGGAATTCGTGGCGCAGGAAGGGATTGTTGTCTTGAACCAGCGCGTTCCAGGCTTCCGCCGGGATGTCGTCGATCTTGGAGTTAAAGCTAATACGCATTTTGATCCGCTTGCCTGTGAAGCCAGTCCAGGGTGCATTAGGGGTGCTACGTTACCTTGCCGGCCAGGCGCCGTCCAGCAAAGAACGTGGGCTATTTGGCCGGGCTTGTCTACAATGCCGGATTGAGCCGCGGCGGTGCCGCGGCAAGGCCAAACCGAAGCGAGAGGAATGAGATGCTATTCGAAGCGTACCAACTAGGCGGTATCAATTTAAGCAAGCGCATCGTGATGGGTCCGATGACCCGCTGCCGGGCGGCCCAGCCGGGCAACGTGCCCACCGCGCTGATGGCAGAACACTATGCCCAGCGCGCTTCCGCCGGGCTGATCGTGAGCGAGGGCGCGCCGGTTTCGCCGCAGGGCCACGGCTATCTGTGGACGCCGGGGATATACACGCCGCAGCAGGTGCAAGGCTGGAAGCTCGTCACCGAGGCGGTGCACGGCAAGGGCGGGCATATTTTCGCGCAGATATGGCACGTCGGCCGGGTTTCCCATATCAGCTTGCAGGAAAACGGCCAAGCGCCGGTGAGCGCAGGCGGTGCGGCGGCCCAGGCCAATTGCTTCGCTTACGATGAAAACGGCAATCCCGGCAACGTGCCGTGCAGCCCACCCCAGCCGCTGACGGCGGACGGCATCCGCGCGGTGGTCGAGGATTTCCGCCGCGCCACGGCGAATGCGCTGGCCGCCGGTTTCGACGGGGTGGAAATCCACGGCGCCAACGGCTATCTGTTCGACCAGTTCCTGAATTCGCAGCTCAATACCCGCAGCGACGCCTACGGCGGCTCCCTGGCGAACCGCGCGCGCCTGCTGCTGGACGCGGTGGACGCGGCCATCGCCGAAGCCGGCGCGCAGCGGGTCGGCGTGCGCTTGTCGCCCCACGGCGGCTTCAACGATATGCCGGAAGACCCGGACACCGAAGCCATGGTGTGTTATTTGGCCGAAGAGTTGGAGCGGCGCGGCGTAGTCTACATCCACTTCATGGATCAGGTGTCGTTCGGCTTCAAGCCTATCGGCGAGGGCCTGCTGCGCGAGGTGAAGAAGCGCTATCGCGGCACGGTAATCGTCTGCGGCGGCATGAGCAAGGAACAAGGCGAGCGTTATCTGGCCGAAGGCTTGGCCGACCTGATCGGCTTCGGCCAGTTGTTCATTTCCAACCCGGATTTGCCGGAACGCCTGCGCCGCAATGCGGAACTGGCCCAGCCGGATCAAGCGACATTCTATGGCGGCGGCGCAGCGGGCTATACCGATTACCCGTTTCTGGCGGATTAGCGCACGTGCCCGGACGGGGGTGCCAATAGTGCGTAGAATGCGCGGTCTCGATTTTGTTTAAAGGCGTGAAGCGATGAAAAGAACCGATTTGGAAAAAAACAGGGGACTGAAAATCAGCAGCAAAATCAATGCGGCCGGTACGCCTGGGCGCTTCGGCAAGGATGCGGCCTTACCCGACCGCCGCGAGCAGCGCAAGCTCGACCAGGCGCAGGGCCTGGTGCCGTTCGCCGTCAAGCTGAACCATGATTTGATCAAGCAGATCCAGGCGTTGGCGGAAACCCGCCAGCTCGGGTTGAACGAGACGGTCGCCGAGTTGCTGAAAAAAGGGCTGGAAGCTTGAGTCCAGTGTAAGTCAAGCCGGCGCGATGCCGGCTTGCTTGTTTTGAGCGCTCAGGAAGCCAGCGGCTCGACGCTGTAGACCGCCACGAGGCGATGTTCCGCGCCGGGGACGAGGGTCACGGCGTTGCCCAGCGCGTTGGCGCTTTCCACGCAGACCATGCGGCGGTGGCCATCGGGGCCGAAGTCGCCCATCTTTTCCGCTTTTTCGACGCCGGGGTTCCACACCACGGTGGAACGGCTGCCTTGCTTGGCGACGCGTATGGTGCGCTTCAGGCCGCGGTCTTCAAGCAGGCAGTCGGCCTCGGTGTCGATGTAGACGCGATCCACTTCGCCGGCGATGGCGACGTC
>JAIOJO010000399.1 GCA_019911985.1 Sulfuricellaceae bacterium
GAAAATATCGGTGCCGGTGAGGTCGGCGGGGAGCAGGTCCGGCGTGAACTGCACGCGGTGAAAATTAGCGTCTATGCCCTCGCTCAAAATCTTGATGGCGCGCGTCTTGGCCAGGCCCGGCGCGCCCTCGACCAACAGGTGCCCGTCCGCCAGCAGGGCTATCAGGAGTCTTTCGACGAGGATTTCCTGGCCGATGATGTGCTGCGAAATATGTTGCTTCAGAGCATGGAATGCTTGCTGCGTCAGTGAAGTTTCCGTCATGGCTGTCGTTTTCATTGTTGGTTTTCAGAAAGGCATGCTGGTAACAATGACCCATGAGGTTTTGGATAGTTCCGAAAAAAGTGAAGGAATCGCGGCGGGATGAGGCCGAATCCGCTCTGCGGCGGGGAATCCGGCGGGATGCTACCCTCATCCTGTAAAAGAAAAACGTGGATGCGCGTCTACTTGGCTTTACGTCAGCGCAATGAAGAGGACTACGCCACTGTCGGGGATTGCCGCCGGCAAACTCGGGATTGCCAGACTGGGTTCCGAGCGATTATCCTAGCGGCGTTGTCGATCGGGTTTCCGATGTGCGCTCAGCGCATCGGGATGAAACGGGAAGTTCAGTGAAGCCGGGATTTTATCTCCCCGGCCAGTCTGACGCAGCCCCCGCTGCTGTAAGCCTGACGGATCGGTCCATATGCCACTGTGTAAAAACGGGAAGGCGGGCTGTGAAGGATGAAGGCAAGCCAGAAGACCGGCCTAATCGACGTAAACGAGGTATGCGCCCCGGGGTGTGGGTGGTAGCCGGCCAAGAGTATGTTTTTTTCCGCCAGCCAACGCGCGAGCGTGGAAGCTTTGCTGCCGCAAATCTCCACCTTGCGATCCCCGGACGCCTGCCTTTATCGATTATTTATCGTCATAAGGAACGTCATCATGCATATTGAACCGGGCACTCTTTCCGCCGCCAAGATCGCTTTGGCCAACGTCGCCGCCGTCGGCCTGCTCGGCAGCCAAGCCGTGGAACTGGTACGCAAGCCGCAACGGATAGTTCGCACCTTGCTCGCCGCCGTTTTTTTCACGCTGTTCATGCAGATCGTGCACATCCCGGTAGGGCCGTCGGAGCTGCACTTCGTCGGCGCCATGCCGATTTACCTGAGCCTCGGCTTCGTGCCTACGCTGTTGGGCTTCGGCGTCGGCCTGTTGTTGCAGGGCTTGCTCTTCACTCCGACGGACCTGATCCATCTCGGCGTGAATACGCTATCCCTCGCGGTGCCGTTGTACCTGTTGCACCGGACGGTGGGTAGCCGGCTCAAGGAAGTCAACGTCAAGACCATCCTCAAACTCGACGCCCTTTACTATAGCGGCGTGACCTTGATGGTCGGCTTCTGGCTGTCCGTCGGTGAGGTGGCGACACCCTTGGCCGCCTGGGGGACTTTCGCGCTTTCCTACGCTGCCATCGTGGCCGTCGAACCGCTGCTGACCTGGCTGGTGGTGCGCAAGCTGAAGCGTTTCGAGAAGACGCCGCTGGTGAGTTACTGTTTTGATCTGCCCGCCAAGACCGCCTGAACGCATGGCGGGCAAGGTATGGTTCGTCGGCGCCGGGCCGGGTGACCCGGACCTGGTTACCGTCAAGGGGCGCGACCTCGTCGCCCGCGCCGGCGCCATTCTCTATGCCGGTTCGCTGGTGGCCGAGGCCGCGCTGCGCTGGGCGCCCGAGGGCTGCGTCAAGCGCGATTCCAAGGACATGGCCTTGGAAGAAATCGTTGCTTGGCTGATCGAGCAGGCGCGGCAGCATGAAACGGTGGTGCGCTTGCAAACCGGCGACCCCTCGCTTTATGGGGCGCTCGTCGAAATGGCGCGCCCCCTCGACACGGCGGCGATTCCCTGGGGCGTAGTGCCCGGCGTCTCGTCGGCGATGGCTTCGGCCGCCGCCGCCGGGGAAAGCCTGACCCTGCCCGAGGTCACCCAAACCGTGATCCTGACCCGGGTCGCCGGGCGTACCCCGATGCCCTCCGGCGAGGAACTCGAAGCCTTGGCGGCGCACCATGCGACGCTCTGCCTGTTTCTCTCGATCACGCTCTTGCCCGAGGTGCAGCGGGCGCTCAAGGCCGCAGGCTGGGCCGACGACGCGCCGATTCTGGTGGTGCAGAAAGCCACCTGGCCGGAGGAAGAAAAAATCATCCGCGGCACCCTGGCCGATATTCGCGACCGCTGCCGCGCCGAGAAAATCGGCAGCCAGGCGATGATTATCGCCAGCCCGGCCCTCGGGGCGCGCTATTGGCCGGACATCAGCCGTTCCAAGCTTTACGATCCGGCCTTCGGACATCGTTTCCGCCGCGCTTCCACCTCTGAGGAAAAAACCGCATGAATAACACTACCGTTTTACTGGTCGGCCATGGTTCCCGCCATCCGGAAGGCAACCTGGAAATCGGGCGCTTCGCCGGCCTGTGGCGCAAGCGTCACCCGGATTGGCGTATCGACGTGTGTTTTATCGAGCACGCCGACCTGCTCTTGGACGAAGGGCTCGACCGGGCAACCCAGGGGGCGCGCCGCGTGCTGGTGGTGCCGCTGATTCTGAATGCCGCGGGCCATGTGAAAATGGAAATGCCCGAGGCGCTGGAGGCGGCGCGGGAGCGCCACCCCGAAGTAGAGTTCGTCGCCGTGCGCCACCTCGGCATGGGTTACGAAGTGCTGGATGTACTCGAAAAAAAGCTGGCGGGCGTGCTTGCCGGCCTTGATTTTCCCGATCCGCTGACCACCGGCGTTATCCTGCTCGGCCGCGGCTCCTCGGATGCCGGCGCGAATGGCGAAGTCGCCAAAATGGCGCGCTGGATGTACGAGGAAAGCGACCACGACCTGGTGGATATCGCCTTCACCGGCGTCACCCTGCCCCGCCTGGAGAAGGTGGTGCAGCGCCAAGTGCGTCTCGGCATGATGCAAGTGGCGGTGGTGCCGGTCTATTTGTTCACCGGCGTGCTGACCGAGCGGATCAAGCGGCAGGTGGCGCGCTTGGAGAAACAATACCCGCAGGTCGGCTTCGCCTTGGCCGAACACTTCGGCTTCGACGAGGGGATTTTCGACTTGCTCGACCGGCGGATTGCCGATGTCGACGACGAAGAAGGGGTGTTGCTCGAGTGCGACGGCTGCAAATACCGCCAGGAAGCCGCCGGGCATGAGCATCACCACGCGCACTGAATGGAAAATTTCATGACTGCAAACAGCGTTACCGAGCAACTCACCGCCGCCGGCCGTGCCATCGAACACGATTCCTTCGCCATTATCGATAGGGAGGCCGGCAGCCACGCCTACGATGCGCTGCAATGGCCGATAGTGCGCCGCATGATCCACGCCACGGCGGATTTCGAGTTCAACGGGCTGACCGAATTCCACCCGCAGGCCGTGGCAGCGGGGATCGCCGCCATCCTGGCCGGAGCGGCCATCGTCACCGACGTCGGCATGATCAATGTCGGCCTGTCGGAAAAGCGTCTCGGCCACTTCGGCATTGCCGCCCATCAGTTCATCAGCGATGCGGACGTGATCGCCGCCGCCCAGGCGGAGGGTACCACCCGCGCTGTCCAGGCGATGCGCAAGGCCCGGCGGCTGGGCTTGCTGGACGGCGCCGTCGTCGGCGTCGGCAATGCGCCGACGGCGCTGATCGAAATCGTGCGCCAGATACGCGAGGAAGGCGTGCGCCCGGCGCTGATCGTCGGCATGCCGGTGGGCTTTGTCTCGGCGGCCGAGTCCAAGGACTGGCTGGCCGACGTGGCCGACATCCCGTGGATTATCACCCGAGGCCGCAAGGGCGGCTCGACCCTGGTGGTTTCCGCCCTGCACGCGCTGCTGTCCCTGGCCGAGCAGCGCCAACTTAGGCCGGGCGATAGCGCCTGACAGGCCAAGAAATGGGCGAGAAAAAAACGCGCAAAGGCAATCCGGTGCGCGGCCGCAGCGGGCGCACCGGCTTTACCACCGGCGCCTGTTCCGCCGCGGCGGCCAGGGCCGCCACCCTCGGCTTGGTCGCCGGTTGCGTGCCGGAGCAGGTCGAATGCTTGCTGCCGAACGGCAAGAGTGTCGTGTTCTCGGTCGTCGACGGACGTTGCGACGGCGACAGCGCCCATGCCGTCGTAATCAAGGATGCCGGCGACGATCCGGACGCCACCCACGGCGCCCACCTGACCGCCGACGTGCGCCGCCTGCCCGGCGCGGCGGGAACCGTGGCGCTGAAGGGCGGGGCGGGGATAGGCATCGTCACCCAGCCGGGGCTGGGCCTCGAAC
>JAIOJO010000400.1 GCA_019911985.1 Sulfuricellaceae bacterium
GCCATTTGCCCGTGCAGCGCGGCGGTGGCCTTGCCGATCATGCGCTTGGCCGCCGCGCTGCACGGGCAAATGGCGACCTTCGGCCAGGCGCATGCCCAGGTTGACCAGGGGACGGGCGGACAAGGCCTCCATCAGGTAGACATAGCCCGGCTCGGCCGAGGCGTGGCCGTAGAACTGCCAGTCCGCCGCGCCGGGCAGCAGGCGCACGGCCAGCAGCGCCGCCGCGCTGGCGATGAATCCGTCCACCAGCACCGGCAGGCCGGCCTGGGCGCAGGCGACGTAAGCGCCGCACAAGGCGGCGATTTCGAAGCCGCCGACATGGCGCAAAATCGCCAGCGGCGAGGTCAATTCGGCGCTATGCAAGGCCAGGGCTTCGTCGATCACCCTTGCTTTGTGCGCCACGCCGCCCTCGTCCAAGCCCGTTCCCGGCCCGGCCACTTCCGTTGCGGAGGCGCCCAGCAGCGCGCAAGAAATGGCCGTGGCCGAGCTGGTGTTGGCGATGCCCATGTCGCCGCCGATGAAGAGCTGGGCTCGGCCGGCCAAGGCCCGTTCCACCGCGTCCTTGCCCGCTGCCAGCGCCGCCGCGAGCTGGCCCTCGCTCATCGCCGCCTGGCGGCGGAAATTGGCGCTGCCGCTGCCCGCCTTGGCGACGATCACCCCGGCCATCGCGGCGGAATCGGCCAGGCTGCCCACGTCCACCACTTCCAGCGTCGCGCCGAGCTGGCGCGCCAGCACGCTGATGGCCGCGCCGCCCTGGACGAAGTTGAGGATCATTTGGCCGGTAACGGCCTGCGGAAAGGCCGACACGCCTTCATCGGCGATGCCGTGGTCGGCGGCGAACACCGCGATGCGCACCCGCTCCAGCGAGGGTTGCTGGGTGCCTTGCATCGCCGCCAGGCGCACCGCGACTTCTTCCAGGTAGCCCAGCGAGCCGGGCGGCTTGGTGAGTTGTCCTTGGCGCTGCCGCGCGGCGGCCAGCATGCCTTGGTCTATCGGTTTTGCCGCTGCGTGCAGCCATTCGGTATTGATCATGCGTTTCCTTTCAAGATCAGCGGCAATCCCGCCGCCACGAACGTCACCCGGCCGCAAACCTGCGCCAGTTCCTGATGCAGGCGCCCCGCCTCGTCGCAAAAACGGCGCGAGAGTTCGCCCAAGGGCACAATGCCCATGCCCACTTCGTTGCTCACCAACAAAATACGCCCCGGCAAGCCGGGCAAAGCCGCCAGCAACGCGTCCCGCTCGCGGCGGAACACCGCCTCGTCGGCCTCGGCCAGCAGGTTGTTCAGCCACAGCGTAAGGCAATCCACCAGCAGGCAGCGCCCGGCGGCGGCGTGTTGCTGCAGCGCCGCCGCCAAACGGATCGGTTCTTCCTCCAGCGCCCAGCCCTCGGGCCGACGCGCCCGGTGATGGGCGATGCGCTGCGCCATTTCGCCGTCCCCGGCGGTGGCGGTAGCGATGTAGGCGACATCCAGCCCGGATTCGCGGGCGCGTTTTTCCGCCAAGACGCTTTTGCCGGAACGCGCGCCGCCGAGGATCAGTTCTTTCATATTTCCTCCCAACTCGACCGAAAGCTTACTTCGGTTGATAGCTCAGGCCGACGAATACGTTCACGCCGGGCGTGCCGTAGCCCTGCGCCAATTCGTAGCGCTTGTCGAACAGGTTGTTGACCCGCGCCTGTACCGCCCAATCCCCGTCCAGCGAACGCTTGGCGGTCAGGTTCAGCAAGCCGTAGCCGCCCATGCGCCGGGTGTTGGCATCGTCGTCGTAGCGGTAGGACGAAACGTACCATTCGCCGCCCAAAAACCATGCGCCGACACGCTTATCCAACGCCAGACTGGCGTGCTCCCTGGCGCGGCGCGTCAGCAAGCGCCCGCTCGCTCGATCCTCCGGGCTCTGGAAATCCAGGCTGGCGCGCGCGCCGTAGCCGCCCAACTGCCCTTGGTAAGACAGGCTCGTTCCGGTCAAGCTGGCCTTCTGAATCTGGGAAACCGCATAGGTCGGCGCGGGGTAGCTAATCAAATCCTTCACCTGGTTATCGAAATACACCGCGCTGAGGTGATGGACGCCTTGGTCGTAATGCACGCCGATCTCCTTGTTGAGCGAGGTCTCGGGGCGCAAGTCGAGGTTACCCGAGCCGGGATAGTACAAGTTGTTGAAGGTCGGCGCCTTGAAGGCCGTGCTGATGCTGCCCGTGGCGCGCCATTGCGGGGCGAACTGGTAGCCATAGCCGAGGTAGCCGGTGTTGTGCGCGCCGAACTGGGAATTGTCGTCGTAACGGTAGTTGGCTTGCACGCTGTGCAGCCCCAAGCGCGCCTGGTAGCCGGCGAAAAAGGATTCGACGCGGCGCACATCGACCGCATAGCGGGTGGTGCCGCCCACCTTCTGCTCCAGGTATTCCATGCCCAGCATCGCCTGGCCCACGCCGAGCTTGATGTCGTTTTGCCAACTGAACTGGTTCTGGTCGGTATTGAACACCGTTTTGGCCGCGGCGAAATCGTTGTAGTGATCGCCGCTTTGGCTGACGCGCACCGTGCTGTGCCAATCGGACGTCACGCGGTTTTTGCTGTACACGCCGATGGCCGACAGCGCGTGATCGTTGTAGTAATCGACGTTGGACGAATAGCCGTCGTAGTGGCTGCGGCCGTTGCTGCCGAACACGTCCAGCCCGATTTCCTGCCCTTCGGCCAGCGTGCGCGCCAGCTTGGCCGACACGTTGGTGTTGCGGTAGGCGTCGCTATCGCGGTTTTTGTCGAGGTAACCGGGATTGCCGCTGGAATAGGCGGAAATGCCGTCGCTCTCCGTCTGCCCGGCTTGCAGGCTGAAGCGCGTGCCGTCCGCCTCGCCCGACAGGCCGCCGCTCAACTTGCGGGTGTTGTAGCTGCCGTAGCCCACGGAAAAATTCGGCCGGGGCTTGCCCGCGCCGCTTTTGGTGAAAATCTGGATCACCCCGCCGATGGCTTCGGAACCGTACAAATGGCTGGCCGGGCCGCGCAGAATCTCGA
>JAIOJO010000401.1 GCA_019911985.1 Sulfuricellaceae bacterium
AATACCCGGTGCCGAAATCGTCGATGGACAAATAAACACCCAACTGCCACAGCTTTTCAAGCGTTGCTATGGTCTCCTGGGTATGCTGCATGAGCATGCTCTCCGTCAGCTCCAACTCAAGCGCGGCGGGATCGAGTCCGGTCTCCTGCAAAATCCGGGAAACCGTTTCCGGCAGTTTCCCATGAAAAAACTGGCGCCCGGACAGATTCACGGCGACCCGCAGGCCAAGGTGGCCATTGTCGTGCCAGGATTTAGCCTGGAGGCAAGCTTGCCGCAAGACCCATTCCCCCACGGGAACGATCAGCCCGGTTTCCTCGGTGAGGGGAATGAACGCCCCGGGAGGAATGAGTCCCTTTTCCGGATGCTGCCAGCGAATCAACGCCTCTGCCCCGGTAATTCGGCCCGTTTTCGTATCGACCTGGGGCTGGTAGTGAAGCAAAAACTCCCCGCGCTCCAAGGCGTGACGCAATCCATTTTCCATATCCAGGCGGTCGCGCGCGCTCGCATCCATTTCCTCCGCATAGAATCGATAGGCATTCTTGCTCGTTTCCTTGACGTGATACATCGCCGTCTCGGCATGCTTCATCAAGCTGTGCTCATCGAGTCCGTCGCTGGGATAAATGCTGATGCCGATACTCGGCGTGATGTGCAATTCCTGATCCTGTATCCGGTAAAGGCTGGATAGCGCCACCACAACTTTTTCGGCCATGCTGGCCGCGTCTTGCTGCGTTGCCAGTTGCGGCACCAGGATAATGAACTCGTCGCCGCCTTGGCGGGCGACGGTATCGTCTTCGCTGCAGCATTCCATCAGGCGTGCCGCCACCATCTCCAGCAAGTAGTCGCCGATAGCATAGCCCAGGGTTTCGTTGATGACTTTGAAGCGGTCCAGGTCGATGAATAGTATCGCCACCTTGTCGCCATGGCGCGCCGCCTGGGCCAAGGCTTGCTGCACCCGGTCGTTCAGCAATATCCGGTTCGGAAGGCCTGTAAGGGCGTCGCGATGGGTCAGATTGTGGATGTACTCTTTGGTGCGCTGGCGTTCGGTCAAATCCGACAAAAGCCCGACGTAATAAACGGCTTCTCCGCAATCGACGGCTACGGAACTGAGCGTGAGCTGTTCGGGATACATTTCGCCGTTTTTGCGCTGGTTCCAGATTTCGCCTTGCCAATAGCCCGTTTCCTTGAGGGATTTCCACATCCTCTGGTAAAACTCGACATCCTGCCATCCGACATTGAGCAGTTCCGGGGGTAGTCCGACGACTTCTTCAAAGCTATACCCGGTGATCTTGGTATAAGCCGGGTTGATCGATAAAATTTTGCCGTTTTTATCGGACATGAAAACGCCCTCGCTTGCGTTCTCGATGATCGCCAACATCAAGGCGGTTTTTTCCTGCGCCAGTTTGCGTTCGGTCATATCCCGCGCCAGCGCCACGAATACCGGCGGGTCTTCGACGCTGGAAAGCTGCAAGCGGATTTCTGCCGGATAAGAGCTTCCGTCCTTGCGCCGATAAAGCGTTTCGAACTCGACAATCGTTTCGTACCCTGCCAGCAGCGGTTCGGCTAGATCGAGAAAACTCTCGTGGGCAAGCTCCGGCTCGATATCGAAGAGCGACATCCGCACGAGCTCTTCCTCGGTGTAGCCCAAGTTATCCAAGGCGGCCTTGCTCGCCTGAATGAAGCGCAAGGATTCCACTTCGTAAACGTAGATCTCGTTCCAGCTAGCCTCAAAAATGCGCCCTATGCGGGAAATGTTCTCCTGCTGGCGATTTCGCCTGCCGAGTTTATACAGGCCCGCCAAAAATATTTTTCTGTCCGCATGGCCGGCATGCGATTTACTGACCGTGTTCATAACGTCACCTTGGAATTCTCCGATATAAGCCGCACGGGGTCGCGTGAGGATCGATTGCAAACGCCCCCAGCCGGGCTGTCTCGCAACGCTCGCCAATGAATCCGGACCGCAAGCCGCCCCCTCCACCCTCAACGGCAAATGGAAAGGCTGCAATCGATCCAAACCGGTAATATTTGAAGCCCATTCGCACCGGGAAGCGGTTTAGGGCACCCTAAACCGCGCCGGCTACCACTGGACTGCAAGACGTAACTTATGCCCCGCATCGGGAAACGCCGCGCGCACCCGGCGCTACACGGTAGCTTCCGCCACCGCCCCGCCTACGCCCGACAGTATCGCCATTTCATCTACCGACAACACCCGCTTGACCTCGAGCATAATGACGAACTTGTCCTTGACCTTACCCATGCCGCTAATGAAATCGGCTCGGATTTTGGCTCCGAAGCTGGGCGGCGGTTCGATCTCGGAAGCCGGGATTTCCAGCACCTCGGAGACCGCATCCACCACGACGCCTACATCCTGCGTTTCGCCATCCGTCCCGGCTTCGATAATGACAACGCAACTGCGCCGGGTAATCGGCGTGGATTCCCGCCCGAATCGCGCCGACAAATCCACCACCGGCACCACCGCACCGCGCAGATTGATGACGCCGCGAATGAAGTCGGGCATCATCGGCACGGTGGTGAGACTGCCATATTCGATGATTTCCTTGATGCCGAGTATGCCGATGGCGAACATTTCGTCGCTCAGCAAGAAGGTCAGATACTGGCTCTGCTGCTCCTGACCGGCGGAGACCGCCGGCACTTCTTTTTTTACAAGCGCACCCATAATGGTCCCCCCGTTAAAAACGGACGAATTCCGCTTCGTTGAGGCCGGCCGGATGCGCCGGGAGCACGGTCGATACGACTTTGGCGGCGCGGCTGGCGAGTTTGCTCGCGGCCTTTTGCGGCGCGGTCCGCGGCTGCGTTTTCATTGCCGTCATCACACTCTCGACCTTGAAGAAGCTCATCAACTGCTGCAACTGCTCGGCCTGGCTGCTCATTTCCTCGGCGGTAGCCGCCAGCTCCTCGCTGCTGGACGCGTTTTGCTGGGTGATCTGGTTAAGCTGTTCCATGGCGGTATTGATCTGGCCCACGCCGGAGGATTGCTCCTCCGATGCCGCGGTAATCTCCTGCACCAGGTCGGAGGTCTTGTTGATGGACGGCACCATCTCGTCCAACAGCTTGCCCGCTTTCTCGGCCAGTTCCACGCTGCTGCTCGCCACTTCGCCTATCTCCTGCGCGGCGACCTGGCTGCGTTCCGCCAGCTTGCGCACCTCTGCCGCCACTACCGCGAAACCCTTGCCGTGCTCGCCCGCCCGCGCCGCCTCGATGGCCGCATTCAGCGCCAGCAGATTGGTCTGGTAGGCGATGTCGTCGATGATGCCGATCTTGTTGGCAATTTGCTTCATCGCCGCCACCGTCTGCCTCACCGATTCGCCGCCTTCGACAGCTTCCTTGGCGGCTTTCGAAGCCATGCCGTCGGTCACCTTGGCGTTTTCGGTATTCTGGTTGATGGAGGCGCTCATCTGTTCGACCGAGGCGCCTGTTTCCTCCACGCTGGCCGCTTGTTCGCTGGTTGCCTGGCTCATCGACTGGGCGGTGGCGCTGACCTCCTCCGACGCACTGGATAGATTGTCGGAGGCGCTACGCACTTCGGTGATGATCTCCGACAGCTTGCCTACCATGCTCTGCATGGCGGCCAACAGCATGCCGGTTTCGTCTTTGGATCTCACCTCGATCCGCGCCGTCAAGTCGCCTTCGGCCAACTGGTTAGCAACAAGCACCGCGTCGTCCAGCGGCTTGGTGATGCTGCGGGTAACCCAAAAGGCGATCACGCCGGCCAGCGCCAGGGCAATGCCGCTGAGGACGAGCATCAGGGTACGCGCGTTCTGGTACTGATCGATCGCCTCCTGCCCGGTTTTGTCCATCAGTTCGCCCTGGAATTTGATGAGGTTGCCGACGGCTTCGAGGTAGTTCATTTGCAGCGGCCGCAGCTCTCCCAGCAAGGCGGCCTTCGCATCGTCGCGCTTGCCGTCGCCGACCAGCTTCAGGAAGCCATCCTGGCCGCCTATGTATTTGACGCGGGCCTCGGCAACCGCTTTCAGCATTTCCTTGCCCTTGTCGCTTTTGACCGTCTGATCCAGCTTATCCAGGTCGTCCTTGATCGCCTTTTCCGCGTCCTGGATACGGTTTAGCTCCTGGTCTATCTGATCTTTCTTGTCCACCATCAGCACGTCGCGCATGGAGCGCGCAATCACGTTGACGTTGCCGATGATGCTGTTGGCCAACACCGTTTTCGGATATTTGTCTTTCACAACGTTCTCGATCTCACGATTCAAATTGCCGAGCCGCGTGATACCGATGAAGGCGATGGTCACCATCAGCAGCACGACCAGGCCGAAGCCGAACCCCAGACGCATGCCTATCTTCATATTCTTGAACATGATTGACTCCTTTTTGATATTGAATTTCCGTGCTACCTAAGCTCTGCCGTATATCTCTGCTGCGGTGCGGAAGCCTGCTGCGTTTCGCGGGCCACCGTTTGCTGCACTAGCGACGGCACATCCAGGATCAGCGCCACGTCGCCGCTGCCCAAAATGGTGGAACCGCTGATGCCGTGCAAATTGCTGAAAAGCTTGCCCAGCGGCTTGATGACGGTTTGGAACTCGCCCATCAATTCGTCCACCACCAGCCCGGCTTTTTGCCCGGCGTAATGCACCACCACCACGTTCTCGCGCCGCGCGGCAGCGCCATTCACCTCGAACTGCTCGCGCAGCCGTACGAAGGGCAAGACTTGACCGCGCAAATTCAGGTAACTGTGCTCCAACGCGCCCTGCCGCTCGGACTCCGAAAGCTCGATGCATTCCAGCACCATATCCAGCGGCACGACGTAGGACGATTTGCCGACCCCCACCAAGAAACCGTCGATAATCGCCAGCGTCAGCGGTAAACGGACTTGCACGGTCGTTCCCCGGCCTTCCTCGCTGGACAATTCCACCGTGCCGCGCAAGGCGGTGATATTGCGCTTCACCACGTCCATGCCGACACCGCGGCCGGAAAGATTGGTCACTTGCTCCGCCGTGGAGAAGCCGGGCTCGAAAATCAGGTTATAGACTTCTTGCTCGCTGAGGATTTGGTTAGGCCCGACGATGCCGCTTTCCTGGGCCTTTTTCAGAATGCGCTCGCGGTTCAACCCGCCCCCGTCGTCGCCGATCTCGATCACGATACTGCCGGAATCGTGATAGGCATTGAGGTGCAGCTTCCCCTTCGCGGGCTTGCCTGCGGCCTGCCGCGCCTCGGCCGTTTCGATGCCGTGATCCATCGCATTGCGCACCAAGTGCATCAGCGGATCGCCGATCTTTTCCACCACGGTCTTGTCCAGTTCGGCCTCGGCGCCGTCTATGACCAGCTCGATTTCCTTGCCGAGTTCTCGGCTCACGTCGCGCACCACGCGCTGGAAACGGCTGAAGGTGTCGCCTATCGGCACCATGCGCAAGTGCAGCGCGCCGCCCCGGATTTCATCCACCAGGCGCGATATGACGGAGGTAGCCTCCTGCAAGGCGCTTTCCCCAGAGCGTTGCGCCAACAGCGAAGCCGAGGCGCCGGCGATGACCAGTTCTCCCACCTTATTGATCAACTCGTCCAGCTTGTCGGCCTGCACCCGGATGTAACGGTTTTCTTTAGCCTTGTTGTCCCGTATCTGATTCTGTTTTTCCAAGGCGGCATCCATCACCGCAGGCCCCACCGAGCGCTTTTCCACCAGAATCTCGCCGAGCGGCCGACCGCTGCCGGATTCCTTGCCGCTTTCCTGAATTTCCAAACCTTCTCTCAGCTCCCGCCGGGTCAAGGCTCCGCTGGCGACGAGGATATCGCCCAGCCGCTGCTCGCCTTCGGGCAGCATGGCGATCAGCTCGATGTATTCCGCGACTTTGCTATAGGGCGGCAGAATGTGGATTTGGCAATCTTCCCGCACGAATTCGAAAACGGCCGCGATAGCGGCTTTATCCGCATCGGATTTAAAGTTGATTTCAAAACCCAAGTAGCAGGATTCCGCATCCATTTCATTGGCGGGCGGTATCGCATCGGGCAAGCAAACGGCGGAAACGATTTCCCCGACGGTGGACAGGTAGCGCAGAAAGGAAAGCGGGTCCATGCCGTTTCTCAGTACATCGCGGCCGAAGCGCAAGGAGATATGCCAGGCATTCGATCCGACGAAGCCGCCGCCGCTACTCTGCACCTCGACCGGCTTAAGCGCCGGAACGCCGACGGCCGCCGCGGCCGTATCGCCGGCGCCGGCTAGGAACGGCCGTAAGCGCGAGAGCAGGGCATTGTCCC
The DNA here is from genome assembly GCA_019911985.1 of Sulfuricellaceae bacterium. Lineage (GTDB taxonomy): Bacteria > Pseudomonadota > Gammaproteobacteria > Burkholderiales > UBA9220 > JAIOJO01. The sequence continues at coordinate 6,223 of JAIOJO010000401.1, forward strand.
GCTGCAGCACCGCTTCGCCGAGTTCGCCGCCTTGCTCCGCCACGATATTGACCAAATCGCCGATATGGTCGGAGCATTCGAGCAGCAACGCGATCATGTCGGCATCGATAGCGACATGGCCGTCGCGTACCCGGTCCAGCACGCTTTCCACCACGTGGGTAAAACTCACGATCGCGTCGAGGCCGAACAATCCCGCCGAGCCCTTGATGGTGTGGGCGGCGCGGAAGATAGCGTTCAGCGTTTCGCTATTGGCC
>JAIOJO010000402.1 GCA_019911985.1 Sulfuricellaceae bacterium
TTTGCGGGCGCCGGGCAGTGTCGCTCGACGCTTGTGTGGAATGACCACACCGCGCGCCTCGCTTCGTGCCCGGCCTCCCGCAAAACCCCGTCGCGACCCCGTGCGACTTAATCAGAGGCTCCCTAGATCACGCCCAAGGCGGCCGCACGCAAGACCGCTTGAAGCCGGCTCCTGACGCCGAATTTATGCAGGGTGTTGCGGATATGGTAGACAACGGTGTGTTCCGAGACATGGAGAACCTGGGCGATCTCCGCGGTGTTTTTGCCGGCGCCCACCCAATACAGGCATTCTTTTTCGCGTTCGGTCAGGGGCGCAACGGAATTGACGGCGGGAGCGACCACCAAGCGCATCATGGCTTCGTGGGCGAAGCACGCCAGCAAGTGGCCGGACGCCATGCGCTTGGCGATATGGCGCTGCACCCAGGGCGCGTCGGAATCGAGCGATAGGCTGAGCAGGGCCACCTCGCCCTGCGATCCGTGCACCGGAAAACTGACGCCGCTTTTCAGCCCGAACTGCCGGGCTTCCTCGAAAAAGCGCTGCTGCGCGGCGGAGCTAAAAATCTCCGGCCGCCAGACCAGCGGGGTCAGCCGCGTTTCGCAGTGGCGCAGGACAGGATCGATTTTGGCGAAATTGCGTGAGCGGTAGCGTTCCAGCCACGCGGGCGGGTAACCGCTCAAGGTCGGTTCGAACACATTGCCGCCCAGCTTCACTTTCGCGGCATACATGAAATGGTCGAACCCCAGGCTGAGCGCCAAGCGGCGCAGGGACTGAAATAAGGCGGCTTCGGTTTCCGCCCGCTGCAACACGTTCAAATCGCGATCAGATAGCATTTCATCTCTCCCTCGCGCTGTCGGGTGTTTTAACTCCACTCGGCTTCTAGCGCCTATACCCATTAATACGCCTGTAACAATACACCAAGCGCCGGCTCCAGTCGACATACGCACAACTTCGCGTTTTCGGGCAGAATGGCTCTTTCGCCAACCCCTATGTGAACGCCATGATCCTCATCCTAAACCCCGATACCGCCCCCGATAGCCCCGATTTCCTGCAGCTTACCGCCTACCTCGCCAAGCTGCCCGGCATCAGCTACCGCGTCCACCAGGAACACGGCGCGCAACAGACTTTGACGGAAATCTACCTGATCGGCGATACCGCATCGCTGTCGTCCGAAACCGTCGAAAGCCTGCCGTGCGTCGAACGCATGGTGCGGGTATCCGAGGAATACCGCGTGCTGGGACGCCACAAGGACGACGACCGCCCGACCCATTTCGACTACAACGGCGTGCGCTTCGGCCAGGACACCCTGAACGTGTTCGCCGGCCTGTGCGCCGTGGATACGCCCGAACACGTGGAAGCGATGATGCGCGCGCTGCGCGACCACGGCCAGGTGTGCACCCGCATGGGCGCCTACAAGCCGCGCACCAGCCCCTACGCCTTCCAAGGCCACGGCAAGGCCTGCCTGCCCTACGTGTTCGAACTGGCGGGAAAATACGGCATCAAGGTGATCGCGATGGAAGTCACGCACGAATCGCATGTGGACGAAATCAACGAGGCCTTGCGCCAGACCGGCAAGCCGACTGGCGTGATGCTGCAAATCGGCACGCGCAACACGCAGAATTTCGAGCTGCTGAAGATCGTCGGCCGCCAGCGCGAGTTCCCGGTGCTGATCAAGCGCGGCTTCGGCATCACCCTGGATGAGTCGCTCAACGCGGCGGAATATCTGGCGTCGGAAGGCAACAGCCGGGTGGTGTTCGGCCTGCGCGGCATGAAAACCAACATGGGCGACCCGCACCGCAACCTGGTGGATTTCGCCCACGTTCCGGTGGTGCGGCGCCTGACCCGGATGCCAGTATGCATCGACCCCTCCCACTCGGTGGGCACGCGCAACCGCGCCCCCGACGGCATCCTGGAAATCATGCACGCCACCGCCCAGGGGGTAATAGCCGGTGCCAACATGATCCTGGTGGACTTCCACCCGGCACCGGAAAAAGCGCTGGTGGACGGACCGCAAGCCTTGCTGATGAAAGAGCTGCCGCAATTCCTGGAGGACGTGCGCATCGCCCGCGAAGCCTACGAGAAGCGCGCCGCCCTAGCGGCAGCCGTTTGAGGCGGGCACACAAAAAAATTTCGCGCGGATGGAATAAACGGCCGTCCGGCGTGTTTACTCTAAGAAGCTGTTTTAATAAATCCTGAGCCCGCGCCGGCGGCAAGCGGGTTTCAGGGCGCGACGCGCACCCTAAAGGGCACAAGGGTCGCGCGGTTTGGTTATTCCAAACAAGCGGCCCGCAACAAAGCCCTGGAGCCCGCTTGCCACCGGCCCGGAGC
>JAIOJO010000403.1 GCA_019911985.1 Sulfuricellaceae bacterium
ATCCAAGGCTTGATCCGGGTCGGCGATGACTTTGTCGGTAAGTTTTCGCGCCTCCTCCGGCGGCAGGCCACGGGCGGTGAAAATGAGCGCCAGCTCCGCCGCTTCTTCCTGCGGATATTGATCCAGTTCGTCCCGCTCCAAGCCGATCTGATATTCGTACATTTCCCGCTGCGAGCGCACCGAGAGATACTCCCCGGCCGCCATCGAGAATGCGCCAGCCAGCAATCCCGCGACACCGGATAGCAGGATCAAGCTTGGATTGCCGGTTGCGCCGGCAACCCCCAAAATCAAGCTGGCGTTGGAAACCAGGCCGTCATTGACACCGAATACCGCCGCCCGCAAATTGCCGCCGCTATCCATGCCGCGGTGCCGCAAACGCTCCTCTTTTAGGCTCGCCGGGTGGCCATGAACCGGCCCGCTCTTGGAATAAAGCGACATGCCGCGCACCTTCATCGCAGCGAGAACAGCCCGTAACGCTCGCGGGCCGAAAATCAAAACCAGCTTGGCGACGAGACGGGTGCGCAGGTCGGGCGAATACGTCGGAACCTCGCGGCCACGGCTGTTCGCCAGGCGCTGCCAAATCGCGGCTTGCGTCTCGGCCGCGGCAGCCAGCTCCAGAAATAGAATTTGCCTCGGGGTGCCGCTTTCCTGGTCGGATACGATGCGGTAAAGGTAAGCGGAACGCTTTTCTTCACGCCAATTTTTTAGCTCAATCATGCTGCACGTTTTCCTTTGCGCACGCTTACATAGGGCCGCCAAACGAATAACGGACCATTCCCTTAGTCATGGCTAGGGGTTACCCTTATTTTTTTGTTACCGGAACATTATCATAATGCTAAGCTGCTCTGTCGGCATTGGCTTGCGTGCAGCCTAAGCACCCATTACAACCCATTAAACCTCGGGGAAGCGATTTTGAGCGCTACCGAATTACTAAAACAGAATCTTCCGATAGAACCGGATTTACAAAATTTTATCGGCTTTGCCCTGACTGCCGCCAAGCAGCTGGGGGGGAATTGTTTTGCCGCTTCCCGCGCCTCGCTCGCTCTGGTTAGGCATTTGCGCAACGCGGGTGCCGCCAGCGGCTATCCTTTGCCCGTCCGCTTGGTGCTGCAAGATCTTACCTTGTCCGCCCTATGGGGCGACAGCAACGAGTTTTTTCCCATCGCCCGGCTCAAGGAAGAACCCGACGCCGAGATTGTATATAAGCTGCAACGGCAGTTGCAGCGCTCCACCGAGATGGGCGACCCCTCCCTGCTGCTGAAACGCAACATGGAAATGATGCGTTTTTTCGATGAGGCGCGGCGGCGCACCGAGCAAGAATTGCAGGACATGCAGCGCACTTTGGAAGAGCGCCAAGCCGAACTGTGGGAAACCATCCGTCAAGCGGAAACCGACCCCTTGACCGGCTTGCTCAACCGGCGCGCCTTCGACGATAAAATCGGCCGGGCGTTTAAGCGTACCCTGCGCCAGAAAGGCGAACACGTATCTTTGGCGCTGCTCGATTTGGACTTTTTCAAACAGGTGAACGACGAATTCGGCCACCAATACGGCGATGCGTACCTGAATAAAATGGGCCGAATCATGCGTGAACATATTCGCACCGATGTCGATTTTGCCTTTCGCATCGGCGGAGATGAGTTCGCGCTGTTGTTGTTTTCGAATGAAGTCGTCGCCTGCGAAAAATGCCTACGGATTCTTGCGGACATGGGACATAAAGTCAGCATCGGCATCTATTCGATCTCGGGCTCGGAACCTGAAGACCTGAGCGTGGAAGGGTTTTTCAATCATGCGGACAAGGCGCTGTATGCCGCCAAGGAATCGGGACGCGGCCGGGTCATGGTATCCCGCTGCAGCAAGCGCCAGCCGGAAGGCTGTACCTTCCATTGCGGGGAAGAACCAGCTTCATGTCTCTGATGCTGGATAGTGCGCGCGATTGCAAGTTGTTATACAGCGGGCCGGTTCAGGGTGAGAGCGCAATTATCCTGCTGCGCTCGAAACTGGCGGCCATTGCCACGCGCCTCGGGTTTTCCGAGGCCCGGCGCGAGAATATTTCACTGGTGGCGTCGGAGCTGGTCAGCAATCAGGTGAAATATGCCGGGGGGCGGGGCTTGATGCAGATTTGGCAGCAGCCTGGCCCCGTCCTCGACATCTTCGCGCTGGATTATGGCCCAGGCATCGTTAATCTCGCGCTCGCGCAGGAAGACGGTTATTCGAGCGGGAACACGCTTGGCAAAGGGCTGGGCAGTATCCAGCGGCTAAGCGACCAAACGCACATTTATTCCCAACCCGCAACGCTTTCCAGCCCACGGAGATGGAGTGGCACAGCCGTGTTGGCGCGTTTTTTTCAACCGGGTAAAAAACCCGGCGGCAATGAGAAAAGCGTGCCGCCGGAATTTTCCCGCCTGGATATCGGTTTGTTTTCCCGTTCCTTATCGGACGAGCAGTACAACGGCGACCGTATTTATCTGCAGCGAAAAGGCAATAAGCTGCGCTGGTTGCACCTGGATGGGCTGGGCCATGGAGAAGGCGCTCAGCAAGCCACGGCCAACTTGTCCGGCCTCTTGTTCCATGGCGAGACGCTGACCGACACCTTGGCCGCCGTCGATCGCCAGCTAAAGGAAACCCGTGGCGCGGTCGCCATTGTCAGCGAAGCGTGTTTAACCAGCGAGGAGATCAACATGCTCGGCGTCGGCGATATGCACGCCCATGTGATCGCCTCTGACGAGATGAGCAACCTATCTTTCGCACCTGGGGTGTTGGGGCGGGAGCATAAGGTAGCGTTACCATTCCAGTGGCGTTGCGGCAAATCTTGCCTGGTGGTGACGGCCTCCGACGGTATTCGCCGGAATTGGGATATTTCTAATTTTCCGGGTTTGTTCAATTTGCATCCCCAGTTGATTGCTTACGTGCTGGGGAATATCATGGGC
>JAIOJO010000404.1 GCA_019911985.1 Sulfuricellaceae bacterium
ATCTGGATAACGCGCTAAACGAGTTCCGCCTATCCGGGAAAATGGACGACCGGCAGGGCCTGCACCCGGCCATTATCCAGGGGGCTCTTCAGCGCATACGGCCCAAAACGATGACGGTTGCCGTGATTGTGATGGGTTTGCTGCCGGTGATGTTCAGCGCAGGAACGGGTTCGGACGTGATGAAGCGTATTGCCGCGCCGCTGGTCGGCGGCATGATTACCGCCCCGTTGCTGTCGTTGATCGTTATTCCCGTGTTGTATTCTTTTTGGCGCCGGGGTCTGACGCAAAGCGATAGCGCTAAGAATTCTTAAAGGCTTTGCTAATGGGAATCGTAGCCCCATAGCGAACGAAGGTTGATTCCGACGATTTTGTCCCTGGGGGCGATTTCCTTGATCGTGAACTCGGATTCCGCCGTGTTGCGTAACAAGGGGCGGTCCAGCGGCGCGCCGCGAGGGCCGACCACGCTCTTCACCAAGGGGGTGGTGGCAGACCCGCCGCGCTTGATGACGATGGCCGTTTCGCTGTTTTGCAATTTGACAAAAGTTCCAGGCGGGAATAAGCCCATTTCTTTGATGAAAACCTGGGTCAATTCTCCATCGGTGTCGGCTCCCCGCTTCATGAATAGCTCGCGCAAGGCGTCTTTTGCGAGGGCGGCTTCGCGATAGCTGCGATGTTTGATCATGGCCCCGTAGATATCCGCCAGCGAGATGATGCGCACGGAAAGAGGAATGTTGTCTCCGGCTATGCCGCAAGGATAGCCGTTGCCATCGAGCCGTTCGTGGTGGTAGAGAACGGTCTTGATCCAAAGATCGTCCTGTACGCCCAATTCCAGCAGCATCTCGACCGACAGCAAGGGATGCATTCGCATCAATTCTTTTTGTTCGGGGTTCAGCGGAGCATCTTGTTTGTGCAAGTTTTCCTGCAAGTCGATGATGGAAATGTTCGCGGTGAGCGCCGCGGCGATAATGGATAGTCTTTCCCGTGCCGTAATACTCATGCGCTTGGCGATGAGCTCCGTCAGTATGGCTTTGTGCATCGGATGGATTACGGTGTAACGGCCATCATGGTCGAGGTGGATAATGCCTAGCGCGGCATCGGCGTCGAGCTCGCAGAGGGCTTGAATGCCTTTGCTGACATTGATGATGCGTTCCGGGAAGGACTTGAGTTTGTCTTCCTTGGCCAGGCTAAGAGCGCTCCGGTAGGAATCCTTTAAGGACTCGAACACGATGCGATCCATGGATCTGACGTCATTGCTGACCCGAACTGCCGCTATCATGCCGCCGATGCTGTTCTTACAGTTATCTATCGAGTCGAAGGGGGAGGCTTTGACCGGTGGCGCGATAGTCGGTTTTGCCGTGCGCTCGGTCGCCGGGGCGTTGGCGAATAGCCCCCGTTCCAATAAGGCGGACAACTGTTTTGCATTATTGATGATCACACCGCGTTTGAGCAGCAAGATGCCGCTTTTGTCGAAGCAGTCGCAGACAATGGGTTTGCCGATCTCAATGTCTCTGAGCGTTATCTTACGCATAGCTTATCCAAATTTTGTTCATAATGGCCTGAAGCTAAGTGCCTAGTGGTTGTAAGGCTAAAGCACGCTGCCAATGTGTGTGGGCTCGCGTTGCGAAGTCGTAGAGCCTAGCGATAAATCCGAAAAAACGCTGTGAACCAGTTCACATGTTGTAGGGTTTGTTACACGGGGCATCCGGGGATTGGCGCTTTGCCGCAGACGCATTGGGCGCGGAGCCCGGCAACGGCGATGCGGCGCTGGCAAAAGGTGGCGCATCGGATCGGTATGGGTGGCGGCATTCGTAGCATAAGCGAGCATGGATTGTGTTACCTTAAATACTTGCCGCAGACTTGCAAAAATACGGCCCCATCAAAGCGAACGAATCAAATACTTTAACTTGCTAGCGCCCAACCGGAATTCACTCTGCTGTGGAAATTGCGAATCGATCCGTTTGGAATGAGTTTAATATGTAACATAAATGTAATATAAAGGGAATGAATTTCGGAGCGTTTTTAGGGGATTGTGTAAGTTGGAAGTTGATATGGGTCAAGTCGATGGAGGTTTTTCTCGATTACAATTTTTCCGTGGGACATTTTTTGATAAGGGGTGGCACTATGAAAAAGCTGATGTGTTTGACGGCGGCAGCCGGTTTCATCATGAGCGCAGGCGTGGCCGTGGCGGACCAGAATTTGGCTACGGCGAAAGGTTGTATGGGCTGTCATGCGATTGATAAGAAAGTGCTGGGCCCGTCGTATAGGGACGTGGCTAAGAAATATGCCGGCGACAAGACCGCGGAAGCCAAGTTGGCGGAGAAAGTGAAGAAAGGCGGATCGGGTGTGTGGGGGCCGATTCCGATGCCCGCTAATAATGTGAGCGATGCCGAGGCGACTCAACTCGTGCATTGGGTGTTGTCGCTCAAATAACAAGAACGGCTTGATTTTTGAAAAACCGGCGCGTTCATGCGCCGGTTTTTTTTCGTCTTTTGCCGCTAGACGATTCAAAAAAGCGTTTTTGTCGACTTGGCTTGATATGAGTCAAAGTGAATTGAAATAAATTATTGAATACTGGCCCCTACCGCTGATGAGAGCGGCTTTGTAACACTATCGATAGGGGGAGGTATGAGTGCTACTTTTACTAAATCAATGGCGCGAAACATTTTCTATGGGGGCGCCGTCTTTTTCTTCTTGCTGTTTGTAGGATTGACGTTCGATACCATGCAGGTATTACCTAAGCGCGATCACCGGGAAAATATTACTCCCGAGGTCGTGCGCGGCAAGCATATCTGGGAAACGCGGGATTGCATCGGCTGCCATACGCTCCTTGGTGAAGGTGCTTATTTTGCGCCTGAACTGGGCAATGTTTACAAACGCCGCGGGCCTGAATTCATCAAGGCCTGGATCAAGGCGCAGCCCACAGGCGCACCGGGACGCCGGCAAATGCCGCAATTCCATTTGACCGACGCACAACTAAACGATTTGGTCGCTTTCCTCAAATGGACATCGGAAATCAATACCAACAACTGGCCGCCCAACATCGAAGGTTGATCGATTGACTTTCAAAAACAAGGCTTAGGAGGAATAAGATGCAATATAAATCGCAAGCTGTAGCCAAGCCCTATTTTATAGCGGCCATCGGCCTATTTACCGGTCAGATCCTATTCGGGCTGATCATGGGGCTGCAATACGTGGTGGGGGATTTTTTGTTTCCGGAAATTCCTTTCAACGTGGCACGCATGGTGCATACCAATTTGCTGATCGTGTGGCTGCTGTTCGGCTTCATGGGCAGTGCCTACTATTTGGTTCCGGAGGAGTCCGAAACGGAGTTGTTCAGCCCTAAGCTGGCGCAGGTTTTGTTTTGGATATTCCTCCTTGCCGGAGCCGCAACGGTTTTGGGCTATTTGCTGGTGCCCTATGCCACCTTGGCGAGAATGACCGGAAACAATATTCTGGCCACCATGGGACGCGAGTTCCTGGAGCAGCCCTTGCCGACCAAAGTCGGAATCGTGATCGTGGCCTTGGCCTTTCTGTTCAATATCACGATGACGGTGCTGAAAGGCCGCAAGACGTCGATTACTTTGGTTTTGCTGATCGGACTTTGGGGATTGGCCGTATTTTTCCTGTTCTCCTTCTATAACCCGAGCAACCTGGTGCTGGACAAGTATTTCTGGTGGTGGGTCGTGCATCTTTGGGTTGAAGGCGTTTGGGAACTTATTCTCGGCGCTCTGCTGGCCTTCGTGCTGATCAAGGTCACCGGCGTAGACCGCGAAGTGATCGAGAAGTGGCTGTATGTCATCATAGCCATGTCCTTAATCACCGGTCTTATCGGGACGGGCCACCATTATTATTGGATAGGCACGCCGGAAAGCTGGCTGTGGTTCGGTTCGGTATTCTCCGCGCTGGAGCCGATTCCCTTCTTCATGATGACCGTTTTTGCCTTCAACATGGTGAATCGCCGCCGCCGCGAGCATCCGAACAAAGCGGCGACCTTGTGGGCCTTGGGAACGGGCGTGATGTCTTTCCTCGGTGCCGGTGTATGGGGTTTCCTGCATACCTTGGCGCCCGTGAACTACTACACGCACGGCACCCAGATCACGGCGGCCCACGGACACATGGCCTTCTACGGCGCCTATGTGATGGTGGTGATAACCATGATTTCCTACGCCATGCCGGTGTTGCGCGGCCGTGCCGCCAACAGCGAACGGGCGCAGGTGCTGGAAATGTGGTCGTTCTGGATCATGACCGTCTCCATCGTGTTTATTACCTTGTTCTTGACGGCAGCGGGCATACTTCAAGTATGGCTGCAGCGCATTAGCGCCACGCCCATGGGCTTCATGGCGACACAGGACCAAATTTCGCTGTTTTACTGGTTGCGCGAAATCAGCGGCGTGTTTTTCCTGGTCGGCTTGGTGCTCTATATCGCCAGTTTTTTTATAAAAGGCGGCAAGACCGTTTCCGCGTAATGCGTTTTGGAGGAGCGTTGTCTCCTCTCTTTCAGGCTAAACCCAATGGCCGCTCCGGCTGTTGGGTTTTTTCTTCCCGCGACCCAAGCGATTATGAATGCTAGCACCCTCGATAAAGACGTAAATTCGGCCATGCCGCCGGGCGATTTTGCCATCTGGATTTTTATCTATGCCGAGTTGTTGGCCTTCGGCATTTTTTTCCTGGCTTATGCGTTTACCCGCGCCCATAACGTGGAGCTGTTCAATGCTTCTCAGCTTAGTCTCAATCGCGAATCCGGGGCCATCAATACCCTGGTGTTGATTACCAGCAGCTATTTTGTCGTGCGCGCCCTTGCCGCGATCAAGCGAGGCCGACAAGTGTTTTGCGTGCGCTGGCTGGCGGCGGCAATCGCCATGGGCGGTTTATTCGTGGCGATTAAGCTGGCCGAGTTCCATGCCAAATTTTCCGCCGGTATTTCGCTGCACACCAATACCTTCTACATGTTCTATTTGTCTTTGACGATATTCCACTTCATGCATGTGCTGCTGGGCATGCTGATTCTGGGTTTCGTGCTGTTCAAGGCGCATCGCGGCCACTATAGCGCCGAACAGCATGCCGGCGTCGAAACCGGCGCATCCTACTGGCATATGGTGGATTTGGTCTGGATTATTTTGTTTCCCTTGGTTTACGTCATACGGTGATAAAAAGTGATTAAACGACACAATCCGATCCGGCCATGTACCGGCGTATGGCTGCTGCTCGTGCTGCTGACTCTAGTGACCTATGGCATAGGCGAAGCCGGTCTGGGTGGCATCGAGGTCGTGTTTCTATTGCTGGCTATGGTGCTGATCAAAGGGCAGATGGTGGCGGACTTCTTCATGGGCCTGCGTCGTGTCCGCTTGCGCTGGCGTATTCTGTTGACGATTTACTTGCTGCTGGTGGTAAGCGGGATCGCATTGGCCTACTTGATGGGTATCAAGTGATTTGTTCACGATCTAGCGCAAAGTAAAGGCAACGCGTCCGATAGGATAAGAGATATGAGCGAATTACCGTTTTATCGCCCCCATGCCAACGAAACTGAGCTATTTGAGCACGCCTGGCGCAACCGCCTGCCGCTCTTGATCAAAGGGCCGACCGGCTGCGGCAAGACCCGCTTCGTCACGCATATGGCGCAGCGCTTGGGGCGTCCGCTCTATACCGTGGCCTGCCACGACGACCTGACGGCCGCCGACTTGGTCGGGCGGCACTTGATCGGCGACGGCGAAACCTACTGGAGCGACGGGCCGTTGACGCGGGCGGTGCGGGAAGGGGGCATCTGCTATTTGGACGAGGTGGTGGAAGCGCGCAAGGACACCACGGTGGTGCTGCATCCCTTGTCCGATGACCGGCGTATCCTACCCATCGAGCGTACCGGCGAAACGCTGCAGGCACCGCCCGAGTTTATGCTGGTGGTGTCTTATAACCCCGGCTACCAGAATTTCCTCAAGGGTATGAAACCCAGTACGCGCCAGCGCTTCGTCAGTCTGCGTTTCGATTTTCCGGGTGCGGAGCGGGAGCAGGAGATAGTCATCGGCGAAACCGGTGCCGACCCGATGCTGGCTAAGCGCTTGGTTTCTTTGGCTCATGCATTTCGTGCGCTGAAGGAGCACGATCTGGAAGAGGCCGCCAGTACCCGCCTGCTGGTTTATGCCGCCACCTTGATCGGCAGCGGTTTCGATGCCGTGGACGCGTGCCGCGCCGCTTTGGTCGAGCCATTGACGGACGATCCGGAAACGGCGGCCGCCTTGATGGAAGTCGTGCATGCCACGTTCGGACGATGAATCCGAGGAGGCGCCAGCCGGGATGGCCTTGGCCGTAACCGCAGAGGCGCTTTATCTCGCCAATCTGCTGCTGTTGCCGGGCATCGCATTTCTGGCGCTGTTGGCGCTGTACTCGAAGAGCCACCGCTTGGATACGCCGCCACTGGCGCAGTGCCATTTGCAGCAAACCTTGCGGGCTAGTCTGTGGGCGGGGTCGCTGCTGCTCTTGGCGGGCGTTTCGATGGCGATTTTTGGAAGGTTCGGCGCGGGCGCCGCCTGGGCCGTGCTTATTCTC